>CAZOIX010000026.1:4902-14057 GCA_964579685.1 uncultured Mycobacterium sp. | reverse complement strand
CGGCGACGCCAGCACCGAGCGCTGAGACCGCAACGGCCGCAGCGCAACCGGACAACGCCATCGACTCCCTGACTCTCGTCAAGGCGGTGGCACCCTCGCTCGCGAAGCGCTACGGGCCGATGGTGGCTGCGCTGGGCGCAGGCGTGGCGGTCGGCGTCCTGCTGGGGCGGCGCAGGCGCAAGTCCCCCGCGGCGGCGGTCGCCGAGGATCTCCAGGCGACGTTGTTGCGGCTGCTCGGCTCGATGTCGCCGCCGGAGCGGCTCCGGCCATGAAGGCTGCCCCATTCGCCTATCACCGGCCGGACTCCGTCAAGGAGGCCGCAGACCTTCTCGATGAGTTCGGCGACGACGCGAAGATCCTGGCCGGCGGTCAGAGCCTGGTCCCGATGCTCGCCATGCGCCTCACACATTTCGAGAACCTGATCGACATCTCGAGGATCGACGAACTCCGCAGCATCGATCTGCGCGGTGAGGAAGTCCGCATCGGGGCTGGTACCCCACACGCATTCGTCGGAATGGACGACGAGGTCGCCGATTCGGTGCCGCTGCTGACATTGGCGACCCCGTATATCGGGCACTTTCAGATCCGCACCCGGGGCACGCTCGGCGGCGCGATCGCACACGCGGACCCTGCCGCGGAGTACGCCGCCGTGGCGCTGGCGCTGGACGCACAGATGGAGGCGGCGTCGTCGAAGGGCACCCGGGAGATTCCGGCCGGGGAGTTCTTCACCGGGCTGTGGGAGACCTCGTTGCGCACCGGCGAGATCCTCACCGCGGTGAGGTTCCCGGTGTGGGGCGAGCGGGCGGGCTTCGCGATCGAGGAGTTCGCCCGTCGGCACGGCGATTTCGCGATCGCGGGTGCCGCTGTCGCGGTCGAGCTGGATACCGACGACCGGATAGCGCGGTGCGGGATAGGCCTGCTCGGGCTGGGGTCGACACCCCTGCGTGGCAACGCTGCGGAGGACGCCGTCATCGGCCGAGCGGTCGGCGATCTTTCCGCCGAGGAGGTCGGCCGGCTCGCCCTCGACGGGTTGGACGACATTCCGGCAGACCTGCAGGGGTCTGCCGCCTACCGAGCCAAGATCGGCGCCACGATGGTGAGCCGAGCATGGAAGACCGCGATCAGCGAAGTCACGGGGGCAAGCAATGCATGAGCGGCCAGTGAGGATGTCTGTCAACGGGGTGCCTTTCGAGTCGGCCGTCGAGCCACGACTGACGCTCGCCGACCATCTGCGCGAGAACTGCGGGCTGACCGGCACGCATCTCGGGTGCGAACACGGCGCATGCGGGGCGTGCACCGTTCTGGTCGACGGACAGGCGGTCCGTGCGTGCCTGATGTTCGCCGTCCAGGCGGACGGCAGTGAGGTCACCACGGTCGAGGGCATCGCCGGCGAGAACGGTGAGCTGTCGCCGATCCAGGCGACGATGCGTGAGTGCCACGGTCTGCAGTGCGGGTTCTGCACCCCGGGGTTCGTCGTGTCGATCACCGCGCTGTTGCGCGAAAACCCCAAGCCGACCGACGAAGAGATCCGTGAGGGCCTGTCCGGAAACTTCTGCCGGTGCACCGGTTACCAGGGCATCGTGAACGCGGTTCATCGGGCCGCGGAATTGAGCTAGGCACTGCCCAGGTAGACCCGGCATGGTGGATGCCATGAAGATCGGGTTCATAGGACTGGGAAACATGGGCGCGGGCATGGCCGCCAACCTGCTCGAGGCCGGGCACCAGGTGACGGCATACAACCGCTCGCGAGACAAGGTCGAGGCACTCGTCCGGCGGGGCGCGACGGCCGCGCGCACCGTCGCGCAGGCATGCGGCGGCGATCTCGTCATCACGATGCTGGCCAACGACGACGCGCTGGCGGGGGTGACGTTCGGTGATGATGGCATTCTCTCCGCACTTCCGTCCGGGGCCACCCACATCTCGTCGAGCACGATCAGCGTCGCACTCGCGGAGCGGCTGACAGCGGCGCACGCTTCGGCGGGTCACCGCTTCGTCGCGGCACCGGTCTTCGGACGTCCGGAGGCGGCAGCAGCCGCCAAGTTGTTCGTGGTGGCCGCCGGCGAACCCACTGCGGTGCAAGCGGTTTCACCAGTCTTCGATGCGATTGGCCAGCGCACGTTCGTGGTGGCCGACGAGCCCAAGGCCGCGAGCCTGGTCAAGCTCAGCGGCAACTTCCTCATCGCGTCGGTCATCGAGTCGCTCGGCGAGGCACTGGCACTGGTCGAGAAGGCCGGTGTCGACAGGCTCGAGTACGTCGAGCTCCTCACGTCGACCCTGTTCGACGCGCCGGTGTACAAGACGTACGGCGGACTGTTGGCGCGTGAGCAGTTCGAGCCGGCCGGGTTCGCTGCGTCGCTCGGCTTGAAGGATGTGCGCCTGGTACTGGCCGCGGGTGAGTCGCTGCAGGTGCCGCTTCCGGTGGCCAGCCTGATCCGCGACCGCTTCCTCACCCTGCTCGCCAACGGCGGCGCCGATCTCGACTGGTCGGCGCTCGGCAGGGTCGCATCATGGGAATCCGGCGGGGGCGGTTTCGCCTCGCATCAGTGACCGAGGTCGAGTTCAAGGAGCGGCCGAGAACCAGCGGCCGCGTTCGAGATTACGACCCAATCAGACGACCTATCCCCGGATCGCGGGTACGGCGGTTAGAACGGTGGCGGTTCGTCGCCTCGGGCTCGTGGCCGGGATAGGAAATGGGCTCCGTCGCAGTAATTTCCGATATCCGTGTCCGCCTGCCGGTTGCGTAGGTGTTCTTTGGCTTCGGCTTTGATCGCGGCCTGGTTGTGTGCGCGTTCATCGGTGATGGCTTGGGTGCGGTTGTGTTTGCGGGTTTGCGTGCGGCGCGGCATGGCCAGGGTGCGGTCGGGATCCGGGGTGGGCGCGGCGATGTTGGCCACCGGGGCGGTGGGGCGGCACAGCGTGGGGAACAGCACTCGGGCGCCGGGGTGGGTGGTGTATGTCTGGCCCTGCGGGCTGGTCCATTCCACGGTGCCGTCGGGGTGTTGTTTGTCCCGCCAGCCCCAGAATGTCTTGAGCAAGTGGTGCCTCCGACTACCTCGATTACACTCATAATATGACGAGCACCAAACAGCAGGTCAGCGCCGCAATGTACCTGCGCATCTCCTCCGATCCGACCGGCCAGCGGCTCGGCGTGGCCCGCCAACGTCAGGACTGCGAGGCCCTGTGCGCGGCCAAGGGCTGGACGCCGGTCGAATACCTCGACAACGACGTATCGGCGTCTAGCGCCAAGCCCCGGCCCGCCTACCAACGGATGCTGACCGACATCGCCGAAGGGCGCATCGGCGCAGTCGTCGCCTGGGACCTCGACCGACTGCACCGCCGACCCGTAGAACTCGAAACGTTCATGGCGCTCGCCGACGAGCGGCATCTCGCGCTGGCCACGGTCTCCGGCGACGTGGACCTGTCGACTGCCCAGGGCCGACTCACCGCCCGATTGAAAGGCTCAGTCGCCGCCCACGAAATCGAACACAAACGCGCTAGACAGTTACGCGCCGCCCAGCAGAAAGCCCAACGCGGCGAACCGCAGTGGCGCAACGCATTCGGATACTCACCTGATGGCAGCCGCCAGCCTGATCCGGCTACCGCGCCGCTGGTGAAACGGGTGTACGCGCACGTGTTGGCTGGCGGGTCGATCAGCGACGGCGCGAGGATGCTCAACGCCGAAGGCGGGATACCAGCCTCGGGCAAGCCGTGGACCGCCTCAACACTGTCGCTGTTTCTGCGCAAGCCGCGCAACGCCGGGTTGCGGTCGCACCACGGCAGCATCGTCGGACCAGGAACTTGGCCCGCTCTCGTCGACGAGTCCACTTGGCGGGCGACACAAGCCGTGCTGAACGCGCCGGGTCGGGCGCCGGGGCGAAAGTCGGTGCGCAAGCATCTGTTGACGGGTGTGCTGCTGTGCGGGCGTGACGGGTGCGACGGCTATCTGCACGGCCAGTGGGTGATGCTGCACCCAACAGGGCGCAAACCGGGCAGGCGCAAAGCGGGCGTGCCACTGGGACCCGCTACCGGCGAAGTTGGGCACCGGATCACCTACACGTGTAAGAAGTGCCGGAAGTGTTCGGTACGCGCCGAGCTGGTGGAGCCGATCGTGAAAGAGTCTGTGGCGCAACGCCTCGCACGCGCCGACGCGGTAGACCTACTCAAAGCGCAGGAGCACGACGCCGAACACGCCGAACGCATCCGCGCCGAGCTGAACACCCTCTACGGTGAGATAGAGGCGATAGGCATCGAACGCGGACAGCGGCTTCTGACCGGGCAGCAAGCCAAGATCGCCACCGATCTGGTGATGGCAGACATAGCTAAACTTGAAGCACAGCAGCAGGATCAGGACATGCTGCGGGTGTTCGATGGGATACCGTTGGGCGCGCACGAAGCTGCCGATGCGGTGGCCGATCTGTCGCCTGATCGTTTTCGTGCGGTGCTGGGCGTGTTGGGGACGGTGACGGTTGCGCCGGTCGGTAAGGGGCATCGGCCTGCCAATGGTGTGCGGTTTGATCGGGAGCGTGTGCACATCGACTTCCGCTGAGCGGCTACGGTATAGCACAACACTCCAACGTTGCTTCGGCCTGCAACACGCTGGTGAATCTTCGGGTAGGATCGGCGGCGAAGTTCTGATGGAGCCTTAGGACCACGGCCTACCACAGCGCACCGGATAAGCCAGATGCGACGCCGGAAGCGCGGCCGTTGGTAGCGGGTGGCACTCCCGCACAGCGAACTTCACGAAGCTACCCTTCGTGGAGGAGCCACCCGTGGGTCAGAAAGTCTCCCTCGACGCCGCAGCCGAACTGCTAGGCGTCTCCAAATACACTGTGCGCCGGATGATTACAGACGGCAAGCTGCCCGGCTACAAGGTAGGCCGGCAGTCTATCCGCGTCGATACCGACGACATCGCCGCAGCATTCACGCCGATCACCCCCAAGGGGTGCACGATGAGCCCCGCCGTGGGCCGCTGGACTGTGGACGACGACACCCGCGAATGGGTCGCCGCCAACGTCGCCGCCGCACCAGCACTGACACCAGAGCAGCGAAACAAGCTGGCCGATCTGTTGGCACCCGTACGCTGTGCGACCTCAATAACGCACTGCCACAGACGTATTGACGCGCCGAATGAAGACCAACTGAGTCACGCGACTCAGACCTAGACAGCAGAACAGGCCCGACGCTTAGGTCAAGGTGCCGGGCCTGCTCAACAACGGTCGCCCACGAGGAGAACGTGAACAACATGAACGATACGCCAGCATCCGAGCAGCAGGCCAGCAACACGCTCGACCGTGCGCGCGTCGGGCACCTGCCGGGCCGCTGCACCTACTGCGGATTCCACATCGCAACGCAGCGTCACCGAGACGGTTGCAAGGCCCCAGCGCGGCCCCCAGATCAACACCGCGCGACGAACACGCCGCCGCCCACCGAATCCATCCGAATCGCACGCAAGACGGCTCTGCGGGTCAAGACGACACGACGCGAACAACGCAACGCCTACCGGGCTGCGGGTGGCCCCACACCGCCGCTACCCACAGGCCGGGGCTTCATCGACACCTGCCGCAACGACGACGACGCCGTCACGCTGATCCTGGCTGGCGCGCCACCGGAGTTGTTCGAGTGGACCGACCCGCCCACCGCGCGTTCGTTGCGGCACAACGCCACAGCCGCGGCGCGCTGGGCAGTCATCAAGCCGCCACCCAAACCGAAGCGACGCAACCACAATCCCGCCGTGCTGGGGGCCACCGAGAAGGGCATGGCCGCGCTGCGCGACGAATCCGAGATCCTCGAAAACACATCGGGCGGGCAGCGCAACCATCAGCTCAACACGTCGGCGTTCAACCTGGGCCAGCTCGTCGCATCCGGTGATCTACCAGAGAGCGTCGTGGTCGCCGAGTTGCGAGCGGTGGCCCGCCATATCGGCTTGACCGAACGCGAGGTCAACGGATCAAACGGTGATAGCGGGACGCTGCACTCGGGTCTCAACAAGGGCAAAGCAAACCCGAGGAACAGGTGAACCGCGATGCGCAGCAGTGAGGGTAAGGCGGTCGAGCGTAACCGGGCGAAGACAAACGGTAAGGCCGACCCGACAGGTAGCACAGACGAATTCGACACCGTCCGCGATAGCGACAAAGTCGCCGAGCGAAGCTGGCAATCCGTAGACCTCGCAGCGATCCTATCCGGCAGCTATGAACCGCCTAAACCTGTTGTGGGACAACGTAGTGACGGGGTCGGATTGTTCTACCGCTCCAAGGTTCACACCGTGGCGAGCGCGTCGGAGTCAGGCAAGACATGGCTGGTGATCGCCGCTGCATTCTATGAGATACAAAACGAACGCCACTGCCTTTACGTTGATTTCGAGGACAACGCCGAGGGAATCGCCGGGCGCCTACTCACGTTCGGACTGGCACCTAAGAGCATACAAGAGTTTTTCCATTACAAACGGCCATCGCAGTCAGTTAACTCGGTGATCAACCGCGCAGACCTCTTCGAGGACGTTATCAAGTACCAACCGACATTGGCCGTTATCGACGGCATCACCGAAGCAATGACCATGCACGGGCTAGACCCCATGTCTAACAAAGACATTGCAGCGTTCGGTGAGCTGCTACCACGCGCACTGGCCGTGAATGGACCCGCAACCGTGTGCCTCGATCACGTCGTGAAGGACCCCGACACACGCGGGCGCTATGCACTGGGCGGAGTGCACAAGCTCAACGGACTAGACGGAGCCGCATACATTTTGGAGGCAAATGACCCGTTCGGAATCGGCATCACCGGGCGCTCAACGATTCTGCTCGCCAAAGACAGGCCGGGCCAGCTTCGCAAGTACGGCCTACGCCGCAAAGACGGACTGCACACCTTCGGCGAACTGGTCATCGAATCACAGGACGACACCTATGCAGAGTTCGAAATCAAGCCGCCCGACGAGCGCATCCGCGAATTCCGGCCAACCATCGTCATGCAGAAAATCAGCGAGGTCTACGAGAAGTACGACAAGGCGATGTCTCAACGCGAAGCACTCGAAATCGTGGGCGGTGATGCGTCGACACGGCGGCTGGCGTTCAGCCTGCTGCGCGTCGAGGGATACCTGTCTGAGAGGACTCCCCACACACTGCTCCGCCGATACCGCAGCGAGGAGGACCCAAACGTGACTACGTGACTGCAAGCGTGACTGTGGGCGTGACTGTGGGCGTCACCGTCACGCAGGTCAGAGTTGGTGTGACTGCGTGACTGTGTGTCTATACATAGACACAGTCGCGCCGTCACGCACAGACCCCCGGCACAGTCACAGTCGACGCATGCGCGAATACATCACCGCCACAACACACCTGAGTCACAGTGACTCAGTCAACTACGACACAGCCGAGAGGATCGCATGCAACCCGATGGGACGCGAACGGCCTACCCTCGCCAAGGTGCAGCTAGACACCTTGGCCGCGGCACTGCACTCGCCGACTCTGCCCAACGCGGCATGCAAAGGCCGAACCGAACTCTTCGACGCACCCGAGCATCTACGTTCCGACGACGACAGCAGGCGCTATGCCATCGCATCCGCCGAGCAGCTGTGCTCATGCTGCCCCGAACTGCCGGCCTGCAAGCGATGGCTCGCAAGCTTGCCGGTCACCGAGCGTCCCCGCCGCATCGTCGTCGCAGGCACGTGGCAGCCATGACACAAGGGGCCGTGCTGAGGCTGTGCGCCACGCTGAGCGCCCAACACCGGGCAACGGGTGGTATCACCCCAACGCCCACCGTGGAACGCTCACAGCGGCGCGACTCACACAGTTCTCTGCGGGCCACGCAACTGCTCACGCAACCCGGCCAGCGGGCCGATCCCAGCACCGACGCCCAGCCATCGGCCCATGCCGACGAAATACGTTGCGGCGCATACAATCACAGAGGGCACAGCAAATGGCCAATCATGCTGTGCTGCAACTGGATTGGGTTTGCTGCACGCCGGGGCCAGCACGCCAGCCGGTCACCGCTGACCAGGGGATACGCGATACGGCAAACACTCATGCATCGCGGTACGTCTGTGATCAGCAGGTATGGGGGTTCAGCCTCACGCAGCAAACGAACCGGGAGGGCTGCTCGGCATTCCGAATTTTCGCGGACTGCGATGGGACCCAAATTTGCTACAACCAGGCAGAACAGGAGAATCATGACCGACAGTGCACGACCAGCAAAGCCGCCACCAAGAGACCTCAAATCGCGCGGTAAAGCGCTGTGGCGCAACATCATTGGATGCTACGTACTCGACCCCGCCGAAGTTGTTCTCCTGCATCAGCTTTGCCGCGCAGTCGACGTGTTGGACCGCATCGCCGCCGACCTCGCTGAGATGGGCGTGACCGTTTCCGGCAGTACGGGACAGCCGCGCCCCAACCCATTGCTCAATGAGCAGCGCGAGCAGGTCAAACTCGTCGACCGTCTACAGCAAGCACTCGCCCTCACGCTGACGGGTGAAACTGCCGGGGTGAGGCGGTCGGCATCCCGCAAGGCTGCTGCCCGCACCAACACGGGTCGGCGGAAGTTGAGGGGCCGCGCAGAGGCGGTCAGAAAGGCGTACGGAAATGGTGAGACGGCGTGACGACGAGGGCGAACTGCCCTGGCCTGACGACCTCGCGGAGTTCGATCCCACCAAGTGGCCCGATATCCAGGCTTGGCACGGCGCTCGTGCCAAGGTCGCTCGGTCCCTTGGTCGGTCGGTGCTGGCTGAGATTCGCGGCATGACGCGGGGCAGGCGTGGCTGCAGCAACGGAAGGACAGCGCGATGAATCCCGACTATCACGTACAGGAGGGGCCAGACTTCACCAGCCGCGAGCACCAGTTGTTCGCCACGCTGCTGGCCAACTTCACGCTAGATCCTGACCTGGGATTCCTCGGTAAGGCAGGTGAATTGGACACGCTCTACGATCTTGCAATCGCGATGGCCACGCACAGTCCGCGAGGCAAGGGCTGGGAACGGCTTGGCCTGACCGTGTTCACCATCATCGAAGCTCAACGCGCCGGTGAGTTGGACGCCGAGCAACTCGAAGCGTACTTCCGGGCACGCGCCGCCATGACCGACGACGGTCTACCCGACGGCCCAGTCGCGACTGCGACGATCAGCCACGAGCAGGTCTGGTCGGACGAAGAGGTCGCCGCGCTGCCGGTCT
>CAZOIX010000026.1:0-4892 GCA_964579685.1 uncultured Mycobacterium sp. | reverse complement strand
GTGTCTCGCACGCGCGCTGTGATGCGGCCTAGCCGGGCCTGAGGCCAACGCTGCCGGTCAGGACACGCCCGTCGGTGGGATGCAATGGCCCGCCTCTGTTGGGGCGCTACGATGGGCGCGTTGGGCCACCGACGTTGGACCGGGCCGCACAGCGCCGCGAAGTTTCGCGCCGACTGTAGCCGCACCGAGAAGCGCGCTTGACCTGCACAAATCGCAGTCATTCACTTAGCGCGCCAACATTGCGCGAAAAGCGCCGGTGCGCAGCAACATTCAACCAGGAGCACAATCATGGTCAACTTACTCGATTTGAAGCGTCAGGCCGCACAGCTGGGGAGCGAGACAGCGCTCAAACTCAAGCAGGTCAATGACGGCACCATCACCGTCTCACAGTTCAAGCAGTACATGACCGGCCCGACCGGCGCTATCGCCAAGGACGCCGAGATCACGGCAAGCATCAAGGCCTTTGAGGCGGCGCAGAGCGTCGCCGGGCACGCTGGGGCGAGCGGCGGCGTGCCGCAGTTCTCCGGCCTGCGCTCGAAGATGAGTGACATTGCGCCGCTGGGGTTCGGCGAGCAGCAGCTGAAGGAGATGCACCAGGCGGTGGTGTCGCGGCAGAGCTACGCGATCAAACGCAAGGACTTCAGCAGCGTTGACAGCTTGTTGCCGCCGCAGCTTTCGTCCGAGGTGATCGGCCCGCAATATGAGGACAGGATCGCCGATCACCTTCCCGCCCAGGCGACGACAGCCCCAAGCTGGGAGTACATCAGGCATACCTCGACAACCGGCGCGGTCGCGCCCGTCGGCGAAGGTGAAGCCAAACCTGAGCTTGTGTTCGTCACCGACAAGGTGGTGGTGCCGATGATCAAGCTTGCTGCACACGCGGCCACTTCGCACGAATCCATCGAGGACTGGGGCAATTTCGCCACCTACGTGACCGGTGAACTGCGACGGCAGTTGCTGGACGCCGAGAATGACCAGCTTCTCAACGGCGACGGGACGGACGGAAACGCGACCGGGTTCCTCGCGACGTCGGGAATCCTGGTGCAAGCGTTGACGGACGAGACGCCCCTGGACGGTATCGAGCTGGCGATTGCGAAGCTGCGTACCGGCGCTGCACTAGCTACGGCGAATCTGCTTATCCTGCATCCTAATACGTGGTCGGCGACGCGACGAAGCAAGGATCTTCAGGACCGATATCTGACGACAGCCGATCCGACCACTGATGTTGCGTCGTCGGCGTGGGGCGTTCCGGTGCTGACGACGACGCAAATTGCGGCGGGAGCGGGGTTGCTGCTCGATACGCGCAAAGCCGCGTATGTGGTTGTTAGGGAATCGTTCTCGCTGAAGACGGGTAACAGTGACGACGATTTCGTTCGGAACCTGACTCGCTTCATTGGTGAGGAGAGGTTAAATCTCGCGGTGGAGCGGCCGGGCGGCGGTGTGCAAGATCACCGGCCTTCCGACCAGTTAGGGAGACCGGAATGCGGGTGAAAGTGGTTGAGGGTACTCAGGTTGTGGTTGGCGGAAAGGTTTTCGACAATTGTGAGATGCTCGACGTGGTCGACGATTCACTGGCGCGTCACTTCGTCGCTAGCGGTTGGGCGATCGAGGTCAAGCAGCCGTCTGGTAGAAAGGCTGCGAGCCCGCCGCCGCCGAAGCGGTAACCGCCTGCGTGCCAGGTTGATTCGTACCTTTCCGGGTCAACCTGGCACGCTCGGCCCAACTGAGTCAGGTGACTCAGTTGCGTGGTGGCGCAATATATTTGGTCTCACTTGTCTAGTGCTTTCGCGCCGCCCACAGTCGCAGCTGATCCTCGTGTGGTCCGTACGTATCGCGCCCCTGCACCGATTCGAAAGTACCGTGAAGCAGCACTGTCAACGTGTTGGCCGTGATGGTCGCTGGATCCGGTGGCTTATCGCCGTTGCTTCCGTAGACGCCCGACGAGTAGAAGCCCCAGCCGTCCGGGTAGATGCCTGACCCGACGGGGTTGTATGACAGCCAATAGTGTTGGTATCCGCCAGGATTACCTAGATAGTATGATCGGCGATAGCCCGCATGCCTTGAGCCATACCATAGGTCCTCGCCGTCGTGAAGGCTGCTGCTCACGTTGGCGAATGTGTCTTTTCCGAGCTTCAACTTCAAGTTTCCAAGCGTCATTTCGCTGATGTCGTAGAACATCTTGGTGTCAGTGATCGTGATCGAAAAGATAAACACTGCATCGCTTTTCGCTTCGATGGCTACCCACGCTCCAGCAAGTCGATATATGCGTTCCTCGCGCTCGTCACCGTAAGGGCGGGTGATGAAGATCGGAACACCGATCTTGGACTCGACGTAGGGCAACGAAACATCGCACGCGATCTGGTCGAGAATCCTGGCTTGTGCGTGCCGCCGTCCGAGGGTTCGATTCCAAACGCCCAGGCCGATGCGCCATAGTCCCCACAGGGCGGCGATGACCGCTGCGGCGGATGCGCCGATGCCCAGACCTACCCCGACTGCTTCCACCGTGCGATTCTCCCAGTGGACCATGCGGCCGCGACGCAGTGACACGCGAGGATGATCCGCGTTGCCCCCGCCAGCGACACTCAGGCTCGGTGATCGCGGCTACGATCCGACTCGTAGTGCGTGGCAGTCGCACGTCCACTAGCAGCCCCCAGCGCTGACGCCGCACGGGCGTTCAGCCCACCTTAAGGTCAACCCGAATAGATTCCAGCAGAATGGCTTTGGCCGCGTCTGCCACTTCTTCGTCCTCGTGATAGGTCGGTCCCCAACGGCCGTGCCTCGCGTTATGTCCCCAGCTGTAGGTGGTGCTGTATGCCTTGGAAGCTAGTTGTGCGACCGTCGGTGACGCATAGAGTTCTAGGTGTTGAAGCTTCTCCCAAGCGTCGGTCTGCCATCCGAAGGGCAGTTCGTCGCCCTCATCGCAGTCTTCACTGAGTCCGTATCCGTGGTCGTGAACGCACAACCCCATCTTGCGTAGAGAGTCGTAGAACTCGACGTAGGCCGTGCGCCGATGCTCGAACGTGCGCGCCTGATCCTCGCGTACCCATCGTTCGCGCTCGCGGGCCAGCTCGCGGGCAAAGGTCGCATCGTCGCGCTTGTCAGCACGTCGTTGTGTGAGCCACACACCGAATAGTGCGCTCACAGGGCCGATTCCTGCCACGACTAACGTCAGCCATAGCGGCGTTGTGCTCACGGGCGCTCAGTCGCCTCGGTACGGCGTCTTGGACGGATTGACCTCTACCCCTGGGTATTTCTTCCGTTTCACTCTAGGGTCCATCTTCATTTGAACGTAGTACCGCACGGATGACTCTCGCGTCTCCATATTCTGTCCAGGGCCGATCAGTATTTCTTTGACACACGACGGGTCGAATTCGATTGCGACACGGGGAACGAGTCCGGTGTCGCTTGGCGAGAAGAAGTCCGGAATCATGAATGTGGCGATACGATATTCCTTTTCTTCCTTGAAGCCAGGGTCTTTCATGCGCGTTGCCATTGCGACGACCCAGTTCATCAGTGGGTCGACAAGTTCACTTCTGTGTTGTGTCAGCTCTTCTTCGGTCGTCTGGGGCGTGAGCCGACCCGCAAACTCGTTGACGAACTTGATGAGCTCGCTTCGAAGTATCGGGATCTGTGTCTGAGGCTTGTACGCCATCTTGATGAATGCCGTCTCGTAGAGCGGCAGGCCCTCTTTGGCCGACTGGTGTGAGACAGCCTGAGCTACATACGCACGGCGTTGCTGCACAGTCTTGCGTAACTCCTGCGCGTCGAATCGGATTGCATAGCCGCCGCCGCGACCGTATCCGCGCCATTGGCTTAACTGGTCGCGAGACTCGGACAAGCAGGTGACGAAGGGGCCAAAGGTGTTGCGCACCGCGTCAGTCCGCTGTTTGATTCCCGCGCCAAGGAGAAAGAACATCGACTTGATCAGGATCTTCGTTGCCCAGTCGGGCATCGACAAATTCTCCCAGCTAATCTTCACCTCGTCGGGGGTGCGCTTCACCCATCCACTTAGTTCATCATTGACGATCTGAATGCCGTAGAGCAGTTCTTGTGAGTCGTTGAGGTACGCCGCGTGCGTCGCGTGCAGCGAATTGCTTTCGAGAATTCCGTGCAGCCCACGGGCGTCGGTGTAGTGGTAGAGAGACGCGGGTAGGTCGTCGTCTTCAATGATTGATTTGATGGGCACGAGTTTCACCACCCGGCGCGTCGTGGCTTGCTTGGCTCATACCGTTGAGCCTGCCAGGCCAGCGGCGCCCGAACCGTACCGTTTGGCCGCGTGTCGGCCCAACACTTGAAGTGTCTTCTAGAGAACCGGTGGTGTTTTCGGCACAAACATTTCAGATTTGAGGCTTGTGTGGGTCCTTGCGGGTAGGCGATCGTGTGGTCGATATCGCAGCGCTGGGCAGGTTCATCGCAACCGGGAAATCGACACGTCATGTCCCGGCAGCGGATGAAGGTCGCCAGCGCCGCCGAGGGGATGTAGCGCGGCTCCGGTGCGCTATCGCACGGATGCACGATCGGCACGATCTTGGAGGTGCCCGCGATCTTGGCGGCCAGCAGTGGTGCGGGCAGCATCCCGCCGCCCAGGATCGCCGCGGGCGGGGTAGGTGCGGGCCCGGCCGGAGGGTGTGGATCGGTCAGCGCGTCGACGATGGTCCTCTCGCGCAGCGGTGTGTCGGCGAGGGGTGGTTGGCCGTCGAACTGGGCGGGGGTGTCATCGGCCAGCGAGTCGTCGTTGGTGACGACGTGCACGATCACCGTGCTGGGTTGAACACCGGCGGCCACGCACTGCGGATCGTCGCAGCCACACACCAACCGGTCCCCACCGTGGGCCATCGCGCCCAGGGCGTCGGCGCGGCGCTGGTCGGTGGTGCGCGGATCATCAGCGCAGA
>CAZOIX010000025.1:1761-14436 GCA_964579685.1 uncultured Mycobacterium sp. | reverse complement strand
GTGGTGCGCCTCGTAGCGGTCGCGCAGACCGTTGAGGATCTCGATCGTGTGCTCGACGGTCGGCTCGCCGACCTGCACCGGCTGGCAGCGGCGTTCCAGGGCGGCGTCGTTTTCGATGTACTTGGGGTACTCGTCCAGAGTGGTGGCGCCGATGGTCTGCAACTCGCCGCGGGCCAGCTTGGGCTTGAGGATCGACGCCGCGTCGATGGCGCCCTCGGCGGCACCCGCACCGACGAGCGTGTGCAGCTCGTCGATGAACAGGATGATGTCGCCGCGGGTCTTGATCTCCTTGAGCACCTTCTTGAGGCGCTCCTCGAAGTCACCGCGGTAGCGGCTACCCGCCACCAGAGAACCCAGGTCAAGCGTGTACAGCTGCTTGTCCTTCAGGGTCTCGGGAACCTCGCCGTGCACGATCGCCTGTGCCAGGCCCTCGACGACGGCCGTCTTGCCGACGCCGGGCTCGCCGATCAGCACCGGGTTGTTCTTGGTGCGCCGGCTCAGCACCTGCATGACCCGCTCGATTTCCTTCTCCCGGCCGATCACCGGGTCGAGCTTGCCCTCCATGGCGGCGGCGGTCAGGTTGCGGCCGAACTGGTCGAGCACCAGTGAGGTGGACGGGTTGCCGGTCTCGCCGCCACGGCCACCCGTGCCGGCCTCGGCGGTCTCCTTGCCCTGGTAACCGGACAGCAGCTGGATGACCTGCTGACGGACCCTGGTCAGCTCGGCACCGAGCTTGACCAGCACCTGCGCGGCCACGCCTTCGCCCTCGCGGATCAGGCCCAGCAGGATGTGCTCGGTGCCGATGTAGTTGTGACCGAGTTGCAGCGCCTCACGCAGCGACAGCTCCAGCACCTTCTTGGCGCGCGGCGTAAAAGGGATATGCCCGGACGGTGCCTGCTGGCCCTGGCCGATGATCTCCTCGACCTGGCTGCGCACGCCTTCCAGCGAGATGCCCAGTGACTCCAGCGACTTGGCGGCTACACCCTCGCCTTCGTGAATGAGTCCCAGCAGGATGTGCTCGGTTCCGATGTAGTTGTGGTTGAGCATCCGGGCCTCTTCCTGAGCCAGGACGACGACCCTGCGGGCACGGTCGGTAAATCTCTCGAACATCGGTGGTTACCTGCTCTCCATCAATAGACTCGGTGCCTTGCACTTCGAGAAGTGGCACCGCACCTATCGTCCACTCTAATGGGCGACGGTCCCGGATGCCCCGCCTGCCGGTCTGCTCAGAGCGGACAGGCGCTACTGATAGAGAACGCTCGAGCGCGACGATTGTTTCCGAAATTCGCACCCGAGGGGTTCGCGGCCAGCGAACGCGTCTACTGGGCGCTATTTAGGTTGCGGCGTGGAATGCGTCGATGACGTCTGCCGGAATCCGACCGCGCGTGGACACATTGTGTCCGTTGCGGCGTGCCCAATCCCGGATCGCCGCGCTCTGTTCGCGATCGATTGCCGCCCGTCCGCGGCCCGACCCTGCAGATCGCCCGCGCCGACGACCGCCGACCCGGCGTCCCGCGTCAACCCATTGCTTGAGGTCACCACGCAGTTTTGCGGCATTTTTCGAAGAAAGATCGATCTCGTAGCTCACCCCGTCGAGCCCGAATTCGACAGTCTCATCGGCCGCGCCTTCGCCGTCGAAATCGTCGACCAACGTGACGGTCACTTTCTTCGCCATTAGCCCCACTCCGCCCTTCTCGGGAGAACCGCGATGATTAGATAAGTCTTGGCCCCCCGCACCAATGTGCCATATTAAGACAACCCATTCAACAAGATCGTAAATCGGGGAAGTTCGTCCTAGATCACACGCCGTGACGACGAACAATCGGGAACAAAACGGTCTCCCGAATCGAGAGGCCCGTCAAAGCCATCAACAATCTGTCGATACCCATTCCGGTCCCTGTCGACGGCGGCATCGCATACTCCAGGGCAGCGAGGAAGTCCTCGTCCAGCACCATGGCCTCATCGTCGCCAGCGGCCGCCGCACGCGCTTGCGCTTCGAACCTCTCACGTTGGATTACGGGATCGATGAGTTCGGAGTAGCCGGTGGCCAGCTCGATGCGCCTGATGTAGAGGTCCCATTTCTCGGTGACGCCCTCGATGCTGCGATGCGCGCGCGTTAACGGCGTTGTCTCGACGGGAAAGTCCCTGACGAAGGTGGGTGCCCAAAGTGTCTTTCCGACCGTGTGCTCCCACAGCTCCTCGATTAATTTTCCGTGCCCGTATCCGCGGTCTCGCGGAATCTCCACATCCAGCCGATCTGCGATCGCCCATAAGTGTTCGGCCGGTGTATCGGGAGTGATCTCTTCACCGAGCGCTTCGGCGAGTGATGAATACATTTGTATTGATTGCCATTCACCATCTAGGTCGTAAACAGTGCCATCAGGCAATGGCACCTGCCGGGTGCCGATCGCCTCGTCAGCGACTTCCTGAATTATCTCGCGCGTGACGACGGCGGAATCGTCGTACGTTCCGTACGCCTGATATGTCTCGAGCATCGCGAATTCTGGAGAGTGCGTCCAATCCGCGCCTTCGTTTCGGAACACGCGATTCAACTCGAACACCCGCTCGAATCCGCCCACCAGGCAGCGCTTGAGGAACAGTTCGGGGGCAATGCGCAGATAGAGGTCGGCATCCAGGGCATTGGAGTGGGTGATAAACGGTCTGGCGGCCGCGCCACCTGCCAACGTCTGCAATATCGGCGTCTCGACCTCGAGGAAACCTCGCCTTTCGAGCGCAGAACGCACGGCACGGACCACCGCCACCCGCTGGCGCGCGATGGTACGAGCCTCCGGACGCACGATCAGATCGACATAACGCTGCCGCACGCGGGACTCTTCGCTCATCTCTTTGTGGGCGACAGGAAGCGGGCGTAGCGCCTTGGAGACGATCTGCCAGGAATCCGCCAGCACAGACAATTCTCCGCGCCGAGAGCTGATCACCTCACCGTGGACGAACACGATGTCACCGAGGTCCACGTCGGACTTCCAGGATTCCAGCGATTCCTGGCCCACCTTGTCCAGGCTGATCATGACCTGTAGCTGCGTGCCGTCGCCCTCCTGAAGTGAGGCGAAACACAGCTTTCCGGAATTGCGCGCGAACATGACACGGCCGGCGACGCCGACGACGAGCCCCGTCTCGGCGTTCGCCTCGAGATCGGGATACGTCTGGCGAATCTCGGCCAGGGTGTGGGTGCGGGCCACGTCGACGGGATACGGATCTCGCCCCTCTGCCAGCAGACGCTCCCGCTTGCCCTGGCGTATCCGGTACTGCTCAGGGACATCGGCGTCATGCGGGTCAGGTGCGGTCACGACCAGCCAGCTTAGATGAACTCATGGCGGTCCCCATCAACGCAGCGGCGGTGGCCGCACTGGCCGACGAGCCCCTGGACTGGAGGTTCAAGGGACTGCCTACGTCATGGTGGGGCCGCACACCGTCGGAGGTGTGCGCCGAGTCACCACACCTGCTCACCGGCGGCGCGATGGGACCGCTGTGCGTGCTGCACGAGGAGGCGCTGTCGCACAACCTCGCCACGATGGCGCAATGGTGCGCCGAGCACGGTGTCGAACTGGCGCCACACGGCAAGACGCATATGTCGCCTCAGTTGCTGGCGCGTCAGTTCGACACCGGCGCGTCCGCGGTCACGGTCGCCACCATCAGCCAGGCCCGCATCTTCCGCGCGTTCGGCACGGCCGAGGTCGTACTGGCCAATGAGCTCGTGGACGAGGCCGGGCTGCGCTGGCTGGCGGGCGAACTCGACGCCGATGGCGACTTCAGCCTGGTGTGCTGGGCCGACTCGGTGCGCGGTGTCGAGCTGATGACGTCGATGCTGACGGCCGCAGGCGCCGTCCGGCGGGTGCCGGTGTGCGTCGAGGTGGGCATGGCGGGCGGCCGCACGGGCTGCCGCGACGCCGACACCGTCGACGCGGTGGCCCGCGCGATCGTCGCGTCCCCGCGGCTGCGCCTGGTCGGCGTGGCCGGCTACGAAGCCGCCGTGGGTCACGACCTGGGCCCCGATGCCGTGGCTGTCGTCCGTTCGTACCTCGCCGACATCCGCGCCGCCGCGCTGCGCCTGGCGCCGATCTTCGAGACCGACCGGCCCATCGCGACGGCCGGCGGCAGTACGTACTTCGACGCGGTCGCCGATGTGCTCACCGGATGGCCGTCCGGCGTCCACGTGCGGACGATGCTGCGCAGCGGCTGCTATCTGACTCACGACGACGGTCTGTACCGCCGCACGTCTCCGCTGCGCGAGAAGCTGCGCCCCGCACTGCGCGTGTGGTCGCAGGTCGTATCCCGCCCCGAGCCGGACCTCGCGGTGCTGGCGATGGGCCGCCGCGACGTGTCCTTCGATCAGGACCTGCCTGTCCCCTACGGACTGACGGCGGCACGCGTCCTCAAGCTCAACGACCAGCACGCGTACCTGCATCCCGGCGATCACCGCGTGGATGTCGGCGACTGGTTGGAGTTCGGGATCAGCCATCCGTGCACCGTCTTCGACAAGTGGGGAATGATCCCGGTGCTCGATGACGACGATCGGGTCGTCGACCTGATCCGCACTTTCTTCTAGCGGGCCTGCTTCAGCCGTCCACGCTGACTGTCGCGGTTGCGCTCGAAGACCAGCCGCAGGCCGTCGAGGGTCAGATGCTGGTCGTAGTGCTCGACGGTGTGCAGGTCCGGCAGCACCAGCGGCGCTCCATGTCCGGTGGCCACGACGGTGATGTCATCGCCGCCGAATCCGTCGACGTCTTCGCGAATGCGGTTGACCAATCCGTCGACCAGACCGGCGAATCCGAACACCGCGCCGGCCTGCATGCATTCCACGGTGTTCTTGCCGATGACCGACCGCGGCCGAGTCAACTCGACGCGACGCAGCGCAGCCGAGCGTGCGGCCGCAGCGTCGGAGGACACCTGGACGCCGGGGGCGATGGCACCGCCGAGGAATTCACCCTTGGCCGAGACCACGTCGACGCAGATCGACGACCCGAAGTCGACCACGATCGCCGCCGTGCCGTATTTCTGGAAGGCGGCCAGGCAGTTGACGATACGGTCGGCGCCGACCTCTTTGGGATTATCGACAAGAAGCGGAATACCGGTGCGCACGCCGGGCTCGATGAGCACCTGCGGCACCGACGGCCAGTACTGTTCGAGCATCAGCCGAACCTCGTGGAGCACCGACGGCACCGTGGACAACCCGGCGGCTCCCGTCAGGCGCTCGGCGTCGTCTCCTATCAGGCCGTCGATCGTCAGCGCCAGCTCATCGGCCGTTACTTCAGCTTCGGTGCGAATCCGCCAGTGGTGCAATACTTTTGCGTGGTCTCCAGAACCCGACACCAGCCCGACGACGGTGTGGGTGTTGCGGACGTCGATGGCGAGCAGCACGGGACTACCGCGGCGACATCAGTTCGGCCGCGTCAGCAGGCACATACGCGGGATCGTGGCCGAGGTCGATCTGCTTGTTGTCGGCGTCGACGAACACCACCCGCGGCTGATAGCTGCGCGCTTCGGCATCCTGCATCGAGCCGTAGGCGATCAGGATCACCAGGTCGCCTGGGTGCACCAGATGCGCGGCAGCACCGTTGATCCCGATCACGCCGCTCCCGCGCTCGCCGGTGATCGCGTAGGTCACCAACCGGGCACCGTTGTCGATGTCCACGATCGTGACCTGCTCACCCTCGAGCAGGTCGGCCGCGTCCATCAAATCGGCGTCGATCGTCACCGAGCCGACGTAGTGCAGATCAGCCTGAGTCACCGTGGCGCGGTGAATCTTGGATTTCAGCATTGTTCGTAACATCAATTCCTCCAGGGTAAGTCGTGCTCGTCATACTCGACGTTCGGACCTGTGCCGGACGGCACGCCGATGTCGATGGCGATGTTGTCCAAGAGTCGGGTTCGTCCGAGTCGGCCGGCCACCAGCATCCGCGCCATGCCCTCGGCCGGCGCGGGCCCCATCATCGGGTCACGCACCTCGAGATAGTCCACGTCGATCGCAGGCACCTCGTCGAGCACAGCGCGGGCCGCGTCCAATGCGGCAGTTGCCCCCTCGCCGGCCGCATACATCCCTGCGAGCAGGGCGGCCGACAACGCGCCTGCGTGTTCGCGTTCGATGTGGTCGAGGTAGCGGTTGCGCGACGACATCGCCAGGCCGTCGGGTTCGCGCACGATCGGCACTCCCACGATCTGGGTATCGACGTCGAGGTCGGCAACCATCTGTCGGATCAACGTCAGCTGCTGGTAGTCCTTCTCGCCGAAGAACGCGCGGTCCGGGCGGACGATGTTCAACAGCTTGAGCACCACGGTCAGCACACCGGCGAAATGTGTTGGCCGCATTGCGCCTTCGAGTTGCTCACCGAGTGAACCCGGCTGAACCGAAGTGCGGGTGCCCTCCGGATACATGTTCGCGACGGTGGGCGTGAAGGCGATCTCGACACGTTCTTCGGCCAGCGCGGCGAGGTCATCGTCGAGGGTGCGCGGATATGCGTCGAGGTCCTCACCCGCACCGAACTGAAGGGGATTGACGAAGATGGAGACCGCCACCACCGCGCCCTGAACTTTCTTGGCGGAACGGATCAGCGTGAGATGGCCCTCGTGCAGAGCGCCCATGGTCGGCACCAGCATCACCCGGCGCCCGGTCGCGCGAAGCGCCTTGGTGACCGTCGAGACATCGCGCGGCGCGGAGTAGACATTGAGTTCGCCCGCGTTGAACTGTGGCGTCTTAGCGGTGATCATCGGCTGGTCCCCGTGAGCACGTCGAACACCTCATCGGGAGCATGCGCACGCTGGGCCGTACGCAACGAGTTGGCCCGATATGCCTGGGCGAGTTGCGGATCCACTTCGGTCAGCGCCTCGAGGTGGCGTGCGACGGCATCGGCATCACCGCGGGCGACCGGACCGGTCAGCGCGTTCTGGCCACGCGACAGCGCGTTCTCCAACGATGCACGGGCCAGGGGGCCGATCACCCGTTCGGCGATGCCGCCCGGTGCGTCGCCCACCATCTCCTGCCCGAGCAATTCCTGACCCCACAGCGCGGAGCGCAGCGCCTCGACCGCGTCGAGCACCACGGTGACGACGTGATTGCTCGCGTGCGCCAGAGCCGCGTGGTACAGGGTCCGGGCGTCCTCGCGGATGCGGAACGGCTCCCCGCCGATCTCCAACACCAGCGACTGCGCGATCGCATATCCGATTTCGTCAGCGGCGGTGACCCCGAAGCACGCGTCGGGCAGGCGCGCGATGTCCTCGTCGGCGCCGGTGAACGTCATGGCCGGATGAATCGCCAGCGGGATGCAATCCTGTTCGGCCAGGGGCGCGAGCACTGAAATGCCGTTGGCCCCCGACGTATGGGCCACGATCGTGCCGGGGCGCACCGCCCGGGTGGCCGCGAGACCGGAGACCAGGCCGGGCAGCGCGGCATCGGGAACGGCCAGCACAAGCAGTTCGGCGCGCCGCGCGACCTCGTCGACCGGCACCACCGCGGTATCGGGCAGTCGGCGCTGCGCGCGCTCGCGTGACGCATGCGATATGGCACTGCACGCGACGACGACGTGCTCGGCGCGCTCCAACGCAACGCCGAGCGCCGTACCCACCCGACCAGCGGAAATGATGCCGATCGTGAGTCGCGCCGGGCGCAATCCGTCAGAGGGGGTCCCCATGAAAACCATGAAGTCGACCTCACCGAGCTTTCGTTGTTTCTTCGTTCCGGTCCTGCAATGCGGGTACCGGACGGTCACCGAAGCCTAACTCACTCTTCGCGACGGCGGCGACGGCCGCCCCCTGACGGCGCCGCCTGCAGCCGCGCCAGAAGCTCCGCCACGGACTGACCGCCGGTCTCCGCGTCGTCGGAACTGCGGTGCCTCGACCTGGTCGATTCCTCGGGCGGCTCGGCCGATTCGGCGGCCAGGGTAGGCGCCGGGGTGGGTCTGCCGGGGTCGATGGCCCCAGGGCCCACGGAATGCCGACCCCGCGGCGGGGGCTCGGGCGGTGGTGTCGACATCGCCGGTTGTGAATGGGCGCCCGGTGCCGCCGCCCGCCGCCGGCCGACGTACTCGGCGGCCGATCCGTTGTCGGCGGCCGGCCCCTCCGTCAGCGGCGCCTCTGACGGCCGCGCCCAGTTGCTACCCGGTTCCCCTGCGGGAATCCACCGGCCCTCGGCAGGCGCGGGCTGCCAGTCCGCCACGGGGACGGGATCCGGCGGCGGGGGCGGGGGCTGTTGCGCCGGCGGCCTCGAGAACTGGGTGGTCTGTTCGTTGTCGGTCGGCGGCGGTGCCTGCCGCCGGTGCGCACCTCCGGCATCCGCCGGCGCCACCCACTCGTGTTCGGGCGGATGCGGCTCCTCCGGCACGTCGATGATCGGGCTCTCATCGGTGCGGAAGTCGGTGTCGTCGTGATCCTCGGTGTCGATACGGCTGGCGGTGACGCGGCCGGCACCCTCAGGGGTGGGCGACCAGTCCCGCTCGGTTTCCAGCGCGGGCCGATCCGACAGGTCGGTATCGAACAGGATCTCCAAATTGGCTCGCAGCGCGGCGAGTTCGGCCCGCAGGCCCGCCACCTCGTCGGCCGCCTGGGCACGGAGCTCAGAAACCAGCTCCCGGCGCAGCTGTGTCTCCACCGACAGCTCGTACTCGCGGCGGGCGGAGATCTCACGATCCAACTGGAGGTCGTAGACGAGCTTGAGATCGCGGACCTTCGCCTGGTCGATGTCGCTCTGCCTGCGGTAGATCACCGACACGAACGCGGCCACCACCGCGGCCCATAGCGCCAGGATCACGGCCAGCTTCAGTAACTCCACCCGATCGGTGAACACGAGGGCGGAACTGGATCCGATGGCCAGTACCAGCAACGCCGTCAGCAGCACCCAACCTGGCCGTCGCGCGCTGCGCCGTGGCCTGGCGCCGCGGGACGGTTCGGTCATGGGGCGACTGTACCCGCCACAGGTCACTCCGCGTGTCGACCTCTCCCGGCGATTCGGCGGGCACGCATGGAAACCGGTTACTCCGTTGCGCCGTCAGGATTGTCGGGCGGCTCCGGCGGAGACTTGCAGCAATGCTGCAGCCAAAGCGCCCCGGCCACCAGCGCCAGGGCGCACGCGGCCGCCACCAAAGCGCCGGCCGTATCCTCGCCCGCGACGCGCAGCGTCGAGCGCCGCGGCAACAGGTAGACAAGCACCCCCAGCCACCAGCCGAGTACCAGCGCACCGACCCACGCCGAGGCCTTGGCGATCAACACGGATCTGGCGACCGCGAGCGGATGCAACCAGCCGGGACCGTCGCCGATCTGACCGTCGTTGATCTTGGCTCTCACGTAGAAGGCCCAGCCCGCCTCGACAATGGCCACCGCCAGCAACGACACGCCAGACAACAGGGTGATCGGCGGAAAGAACCGGTAGAGCAGCAACACGAGCAGATAGCCCGCCACGGCAGCGAGCAGCGTTGCGGCGGTCAGGTCGCGCTTGCGGGTGGGACCCATCAGCGCAGCGCCGATTCGGTCAACCGCACACCGGCACGGTCGGCGATGTCGAGTGCACCGATGAGTTTCTCGACAGGTCGCCGCTCGCCCGCCACCGTCAACGCTGCGCCGGGGTCGACGGCCAGCCACGGCACCAACACGAACGCACGCTGGTGCGCCAGCGGATGCGGCAAGGTCAGCTCTTCGTCTGCTGAGGTGACCTCACGCCCATCCGCACTGCACATGACGAGGTCGACGTCGAGAGTGCGCGGCCCCCAGTGCTCGTCACGTACGCGGTCGGCGGCGCGCTCGAGTTCCTGCGCACGACGCAACCATCCGTGGGCATCGAGGGCGGGATCGTCGGCGAGCACCACGGCATTGAGGAAAGGGCCCTGTTCGACGCCGCCCCAAGGATCGGTCTCGTATACCGGCGACACGGCACGCACAGCTGCGCCGAGGCCGTCGACCACCGACTGCAGTCGCGCCAGCCTGTCCCCGAGATTCGACCCGATGGACAACACCACTGACGTCACGAATTCCCCCGCCCGCCACGCCGGGACCGTCGCGCCACCACCGCCACGTCGGCGAATGTCAGCGGGATCGGCGCGGTGGGTTTGTGCACCACCACTTCGACGGCGTGCACGCGCTCGTCGGACATGATGTCGTCCGCGATCTCGCCCGCCACCGTCTCGATCAGATTGCGCGGCGGACCGGTCACGATGTCGGCGGCCCGCTGCGCCAACGCGCCGTAATCCAGGGTGTCGGCCAGGTCGTCACTCGCCGCTGCGGCGCCCAGGTCGACCCAGACCGTGATGTCGACGACGAAGTCCTGCCCGTCGCGGCGCTCGTGCTCGAACACCCCGTGATGACCCCGAACAGTCAACCCGCGCAATTCGATTCGGTCCGCCATGCTCAACCCTTCCAGGCCTCGAGCACCTTCAGCGCATCGACCGACGCCTGCACGTCGTGCACCCGCACACCCCACGCTCCGTGCAATCCGGCCAGCGCGGAAATGACCGCCGTGGCGATCTCCCTACCGCCGGGCGGGCGGGGCTCACCGTCTTCGCCTGCGAGCAGGGCGCCGAGGAAGCGCTTGCGAGACGCACCGACGAGCACCGGGATTCCTGTCTTGACGAACTCGGGCAACGCCCGCAGAAGCGTCCAATTGTGTTCTGCGTTCTTGGCGAACCCCAGACCGGGATCGATGATCACGTTGGCCGGATCCACCCCCGCCGCCACCGCGGCATCGACACTGGCCATCAGTTCGTCGCGTACCTCGCCGACCACATCACGGTACGCGGGCGCGTCGTGCGGGCGGGCCGCGCCGACCGAACGCCAATGCATCAGCACCCACGGGACCCCCGCGTCGGCGAGCAGCGGCGCCATACCCGGGTCGGCCCTGCCGCCGGACACGTCGTTGACGATCCGGGCGCCGTTTTCCAGAGCAGCGTGTGCCACCGCGGCGTGCATGGTGTCGATACTTACCGTAATACCGTGTCGGGCAAGCTCTTTGACGACCGGAACCACTCGAGAGGTTTCCACTCGCGAGTCGATACGTGTGGCACCCGGTCGCGTCGACTCACCTCCGACGTCGATGATCGCCGCCCCATCGGCCGCCAGCGAAAGGCCATGGGCGACGGCGCGGTCACGGTCGAGGAAAAGTCCACCGTCGGAGAAGGAGTCGTCGGTGACGTTCACAACCCCCATGACCTGCATCCGCGGTGGACTCACTTCCGCAGGATGAGATCCAGTGCTTCCGACCTGGACGCGCTGTCGGTCTTGAACTGCCCGCGCACCGCGGACGTCGTGGTGACCGCACCGGGCTTACGGACACCGCGCATCGACATGCAGAGGTGCTCGGCTTCCACCACGACGATGGCTCCCCGCGGATTCAGCTTCCGCATCAGCGCGTCGGCGATCTGCGCGGTCAGCCGTTCCTGGACCTGCGGCCGTTTGGCGTAAAGGTCGACCAGCCGTGCGATTTTGGAGAGACCGGTGACGCGGCCGTCTTCGCCGGGTATGTAGCCGACGTGCGCCACCCCGTGGAACGACACCAGGTGGTGCTCGCAGGTGGAGTACATCGGTATCTGCTTGACCAGCACCAGTTCGTCGTGCTGTTCGTCGAACGTGGTGTTCAGCACCGTGTCCGGATCGGTGTACAGACCGGCGAACAACTCCTTGTATGCGCGCGCCACCCGCGCCGGGGTGTCTTCGAGGCCGTGCCGGTCAGGATCCTCACCGACGGCGATCAACAACTCGCGCACGGCCGCTTCCGCGCGCGCCTGATCGAACTGTACGGGTTCGAATTTGACAGAGTTGTTCTGCGACTGCGTCATTGAAGCCTCCTGTGCGCCTGCTTGCAGGCCTGTCAGCCGTGCGGATTCTGCCGGCTGTTCTCCTGCCCCGAGTCGTCGTTCGGGCTCGGTTGGCCATCCTGAGGATATGGCGGATAGGGCTGCGGCGGATACCAGTGACCGTGCTGCTGCTGGCGCGGCTCCGGCTGCTGCTGTTGCGGCGGCGGCCAGCCGGGTGCGTGCCACCCCGCGGGGGCGCCGTAGTCCGGCTGCGTAGGTGCGTTCGCACCAGTCCCGTTGGTGCCGTTGCCGTTTGCGCCGTTCTTCTGGGCTTCGGCAAGCTTGGTCGCCTCTGCGGCCCTGCTCGCCTGCGCGATGGCTGTCTTGAACGCGGGCTCCGGTACCGGCTTGGGCCAGGGCTCACCACGTTCGATCGCCAGTTCGCCGGGCGTCTTGATCGGCGGCTTGTCCGATGGCACACGGCCGCCGAAGTCGTCGAACATGGTCAGGCGCGGCCGCTTCTTCACGTCGGAGAAGATCGCCTGCAGCTCGGCGCGGTGCAGAGTCTCTTTTTCCAGCAGCTCGCCGGCCAGGACATCGAGCACGTCCCGATACTCGGTGAGGATCTCCCACGCCTCGGTGTGCGCGGCCTCGATCAGCATGCGGACCTCGTCATCGATGATCTGCGCGACCTCGTGGCTGTAGTCGGCCTGGGTGCCCATGGTGCGGCCGAGGAACGGATCGCCGTGTTCGGTGCCGTAGCGAACGGCGCCGAGTTTGGAGCTCATGCCGTACTCGGTGACCATGGCGCGGGCGATCTTGGTGGCCTGCTCGATGTCGGACACCGCGCCGGTGGTGGGCTCGCGGAACACCAGTTCCTCCGCGGCACGGCCGCCCATCGCGAACACCAGCCGGGCGATCATCTCCGAGCGGGTCATCAGGC
>CAZOIX010000025.1:0-1661 GCA_964579685.1 uncultured Mycobacterium sp. | reverse complement strand
CGGCCGCCCATCGCGAACACCAGCCGGGCGATCATCTCCGAGCGGGTCATCAGGCCCTTGTCGTCCTCGGGGACGGCCATGGCGTGCCCGCCGGTGCGCCCGCGGGCCAGGATCGTCACCTTGTAAATCGGCTCGATATCCGGCATCGCCCATGCCGCCAGCGTGTGCCCGCCTTCGTGGTAGGCGGTGATCTTCTTCTCGTGCTCGCTGATGATGCGGCTCTTGCGGCGCGGCCCGCCGACCACTCGGTCGACCGCCTCCTCGAGCGCGGCGCCGGTGATGACGGTGCCGTTCTCGCGGGCGGTCAGCAGCGCGGCCTCGTTGATGACGTTGGCCAGGTCGGCGCCCGACATGCCCACGGTGCGCTTGGCCAGCCCTTCGAGGTCGGCGCCCTCGGCGATCGGTTTGCCTGCCGAATGCACCTTCAGCACGGCGCGGCGGCCGGCCAGATCAGGTGCCGAGACCGGGATCTGGCGATCGAAGCGGCCCGGCCGCAGCAGCGCCGGGTCGAGGATGTCGGGCCGGTTGGTCGCGGCGATCAGGATGACGCCCGCGCGGTCACCGAAGCCGTCCATCTCGACGAGCAGCTGGTTCAGCGTCTGTTCGCGTTCGTCGTGGCCTCCGCCGAGGCCGGCTCCGCGCTGCCGCCCCACTGCGTCGATCTCGTCGACGAAGATGATGCACGGGCTGTTCTGCTTGGCCTGTTCGAAGAGGTCGCGCACGCGGGAGGCGCCGACGCCGACGAACATCTCGACGAAGTCGGAACCCGAGATGGTGAAGAACGGCACGCCGGCCTCGCCCGCCACAGCACGGGCCAGCAGAGTCTTTCCCGTGCCTGGCGGCCCGTAGAGCAGCACGCCCTTGGGGATCTTGGCGCCCAGCGCCTGATACCTGCTGGGGTTCTGCAGGAAGTCCTTGATCTCGTAGAGCTCCTCGACCGCCTCGTCGACACCGGCCACGTCGGCAAAGGTGGTCTTGGGCATGTCCTTGGACAACTGCTTGGCCTTCGACTTGCCGAAGCCGAAGCCCATCCGGCCACCGCTCTGCATGCGCGAGAACATCACGAACAGGCCGACGAGCAGCAGCAGCGGCAGTAGATAGATCAGCAGCGAGCCAAGCATGCTGCCCTGGTTCACGACGGTGTTGATCTTGGCGTTCTTGGCGCTCAGCGCGTTGAAGAGGTCCACGCCGTACCCAGTCGGGTACTTCGTGATGATCTTGTCGCTGTTCTCCGTGTCGTTGTTGCCGTTCTTCAGCTCCAGTCGAAGCTGCTGCTCACGGTCGTCGATCTGCGCACTCTTGACGTTGTCGCTGCTGATCTGGGCCATCGCCACCGAGGTGTCGACGGGCTTGTACCCGCGGGTGTCGTCGCTGAAGTAATAGAAGGACCAACCCAGCAACAGCACGACCGCTATCACGGTGAGCGTGCGGATCACGTTTTTCCGGTTCATCGAATGTCCGTCGTCGACTTCCTGTTCAGCGCAGTCAGAAACCTCAAGGCTACCGCTAGACCAACGAACCGAGGTTCCCGCCGGTGTGCTTGGCTGCTCACTGTGACGACCTCGACCCGGCGATTCGTCGAAACGAACGGGGTGGCGCTTCATGTCGTCGATGCCGGCGACCCCGGTGCGCCGCTGGTCGTGCTCGCCCACGGATTCCCG
>CAZOIX010000024.1:0-14452 GCA_964579685.1 uncultured Mycobacterium sp. | reverse complement strand
TATGTGTACCTGAGCGCCAACGGCACATACTTGAGCGGCAATTTCATCGATATTCCTTGGGCAACCGGGCTGATGCTGATGGCGGCCGCGGCGCTGGTAGCCGCTCAGGCGCGGTGGCAAGTCGTCGATCAACGCGACGTAGCGCGTGTGGCGGTGTGGGTGCCGTACGTGCCGTTGCTGGTCGCGGTCATCCCCAGCTTGTGGTACCGGTTCGGTGGTGGCGCCCACCCCGTTCCGGTGCTCGTCGCGTTGCTGCTGTTGATGGCCACGGTGTTGGTGCGGCAGTTGCTGTTCGTCGTAGAGAATCGGCGGTTGGTGGCAAAGGTCACCGAGCAGGCATTGCGTGATCCGTTGACGTCGTTGGCCAACCGAGTGCTGTTCGGAGACCGGCTGTCTCACGCAGTCGCGATGCACGCCCGCGACGGTCGCGGGGTGGCCGTGCTGTCGCTGGATCTTGACGACTTCAAACTCGTCAACGACAGCCTGGGGCATCCTGCGGGGGACGCAGTCCTGATCGAGGTCGCGGACCGACTCAGGCGCAGCGTACGCACCGGCGACACGGTGGCAAGGCTCGGGGGCGACGAGTTCGCCGTCCTGCTCGAAGGCGGGGCCGAGCCGGCCTTGACTGCGGCCGAACGGATTCTGGAGGCGTTCGACACGGAGTTCGTGGTCGACGAACAGCCGATCGATGTGCGGCCGAGCGTTGGACTCGCAGAACTGAACCGGACCCTCACCTCGGACGTGACGCCCGAGGAGTTGCTCAAGCAGGCCGATGTGGCGATGTAGTCGGCCAAGCGCGCGCGCACGGGGGCAATCGCGACGTTCACGCCCGACATGAAACTGGTCGACGCCGACGAGGTCGAAACGACGCGCAGCTCCGACCCTCTAGGAGCGCGCGTGGGCGGTATGCGGCTGCTGAGTGAATTGCGCACGGCCATCGGCGACGGCGCCCTGTCGACCGAGTATCAGCCGAAATATCACATACCCACCGGGCGGATCATCGGAGTGGAAGCGTTGGTGCGCTGGCAGCACCCACGGTTGGGCAAGCTGCTGCCGGACCAGTTCCTCCCGATAGCACGGCAGAACGGGCTGATGGGCGCACTGACTGAGCTGGTGCTGGGCCGAGCAGCCGACGATGCCGTCGTGTGGAATACGCTCGGATTCTCAGTTCCGTTCGCCATCAACCTGTTTCCGCCAGCGCTGAGCAAACCCGGCCTGGCGTCGACAGTCGCCGGAGTGATGGCCGACCGGCATCTCCCCTGCGATCACGTGACCGTGGAGATCACCGAGGATCTCTTGCTCAGCAACCCGGCGCGAGCGCGTGAGGTTCTGATTCGGTTGCACGACTTCGGCATCAAAGTCGCCATCGATGACTTTGGAAGCGGCTATTCGGCTTTGGACTACCTGCGCCAGCTGCCCATCGACGAGCTCAAAGTGGACAGGCACCTGATCGCACCGATCTCGGAGGATCCGCGTGCGGCGGTGATCGTCCGCAAGGTCGTGGAGTTGACGCGGGAACTGGGCATCGTGTGCGTCGCCGAAGGTGTCGAGAACGCGGCGACCGCGCAACTGCTCACCAGCTACGGCTGCGACGTCGCCCAGGGTTTCCACTTCAGTCCGCCGGTAACCGCCGACGTGCTGGCGCGCATGTTGTCGGTGGAGCACGCCCAGATAGTCGAGGGGTCGGCAACGTCGGCCACGCGCGACCGGTCCATCGAGCTTTCGGGACAACCGTAACCGGGGGTTACCGGCCGCCGGCACTTTGCGTACCTCCGACGCACCTACAAGGTCCAGCCAGGAATCACCCATCCAACGGCGGTGCCCCCAATCGGACTCGAACCGATACTTGGCGGATTTTAAGTCCGCTGCCTCTGCCAATTGGGCTATGGGGGCGTGACGACTTCTGCAGGTTCGAAGCCTAGACGCCCGCGCCGTTCCCTCCCCGCCGTACCCGGATCCGAGCGGCTCACCCGTGTCGTCGGAGCAGCTTGGTGGCTAGTAACGCCACCAAGCCCAGTCCCAGCGCGATCTCGCACCAGAAGTAGGCCAAGAAGTCGCCCAGCACACCGAGCGCCGGCGAGTTCGGCACCGAGCCGCGCACCGCGGGGAAGGCGAACAGCAGCACGCCGAACAGGGCGATCAGCTCGAGGTCGATCCGTCGCCCACTGCGAATCTCCTTAATAGCCAACGCAAGAGCCAGGCCGGTGAGCGACCACATCAGGAACATGACAAACATCGCAAAGAACAGTGTCGACGGTGCGCGGTTGATCTTGATGATGAGTTCGTTGCTCCCGTTAGGCTGGCGGTCGGGCCCCTCGAGCGTCACCCGATAGCCGTGCACCAACGCCTCGGCCACCAACGTCGACAGCACCACCTGGCCGACGTCGTCCAGCACGTGCACGTGAATCACCGTCTCGTAGCCGTCGAACGGATAGTCGCTGATGTCGCCGTTGCCCAACGCTGCGTTCAGGTTCAACGGTGTCATCAGCTCGCCGGCGGAGAAGGTCAGGTCGCGGGCGTCGGTTCCCCCGGTCACCTCGATGCGCACCGGTTCGGACAGGAAGTGCTCGCCGCGCGCGAAGCTTCCGACCGGCTCGAAGGACAGCTCGACCACCAGGTGATCCTCGGCCGGCAACACCTTGATCACGTTCGCGTGCACGCCGATTCCGTTGGGCAGATCGCCGGCGTCCGCGTCGGTGTAGACGTGACTGCTGGTCTTGAAACTGATTACCGTCAGGATCATTATCGCGAGCACGACGATCGCGCCCAACGCGCCGCCCACCCACCAGCGCCAGGACTGCCGCTTGGATGCCGGTGCCGCCCCCGGGGGCTTCGGCTCACGCGCGGAGTCCGACTTGGTGGTGGTCACGGTGGACACCTGCATCACCCCCGTCGGAGCCATCGCCCCCACCAGGCCGGTGACGTCACCGCGGAGAAGGCCTGGGCCAAAATTTACTGGCCGCGGTGGCGCTCATATGTCGGAATCAGTCGATTCCGGCATGTCTGCCAGTGCGACAGTCCCGCAGGTGCCGCGTCGGCGCACGCGGCGTCGACGAGCCATCCTGCACGACAGGAGAATACGCGGAGGCTCGCCGGGCCGAACTCGATGTTCTTGGCGGTGTTGGTCTGCCCGCCGCTTCAACGTGTCCTCGCCGCTGGCTCTGGACGCAGTCGTCACCCCTGCGGACGCGGTCCTGGGCTCGGCGCTTCGCGGTCGTCGACGGACCGGATACGAATGCGCCCGCCGCCCCCTCGGGCAGCGGGCGCTTCCGCGTCAGTCGCTAGTGGCCCAGCAGGAGTGCGCCACGCGACGGCGTCAGGGTGAGCGCCGGACGCGGAAACCGGTGCCGTGCGCAGGCGTCGTCGATCACTTCAGAGATCGCGCTGCTGACGCGGCGAAGGATCCACTTCTCGCACCGTTCACCGACGTCCAGGTTGGCCAGGCTGATCTGGGTGAGCAGGACGCCGTACCGGTGCCGGATCCAGGACATCTCGCCAACCGCTCGGCTCAGCGTCAACGCGCCGATGACGTCGCCCGGCTCCAGCCGGCAATGGACGCCGACGAGGTCGAGTTCTCTGTGCGCCAACACATCCGACGCGAGGCCGCCGACATCATCGGTCGTCGCATCGACGAGGACCTGCCTGCGTTGCGTGGTGTGTGCGGCAAGCCCCGCCACGTACTGACGGGAACTCACGACCAGCCGTGCCTCTTCGGCGGTGACGGCTCGATGGGTCGGCTCTCCGCTCCCCTCCCGCGGGTGGATGACGATGCGTCCGGGTTCGGTTCCCGCCACCACGGCTTGGGCCAGTTCACCGTCGGTCGTGACATCGAGCGCGACCCGCTGACGTTGTATCCAGGCCCTCACGCTGGTCAGTCGAAGCAACGCGGCGGGGAGGCTGACCGCGGCTCCCCTCACACCGTCGCGGTACTGCGCACAGCGGCGCACGACCGCGTTTTCGTCAACCGGCGCGGGCCGCTGAGCGTCCTGCCCCGCCGCGTGGTGAGTGCGTGTCAGAAGGTCCATCGAGTACGTCACCCCATTGAGGATCACCCGCCAACCTGTGAACAGCCCGTGCCCGAGCGGTCTCTTGACTGGCAACGTCAGCAATCCTTGACGCGGCGATCCCGAGCAGGTGGGCTATGTTCGGCTATGTGGAGCCACCCCACAGCTACGTACGGGAGACGTCCGCTTCGGTGGTGCACCACGCGGACTACCTGGAACGTCGCGAGAACCATGCGCTCTGCGGAGCGGCGGTCGAGGATGCGACCACGCTGACCCAACCAGGCGCGGCCGACGCCATCTGCGGCGACTGCGAGGCACGACTGGTTCTGTACCACCTCGAATGGTGGCGGGAGAAGGCCCTGGCAGCCACCGCCGAACTCGACGCGCTGCGCGCCAAGTACGGGGAGCCGGTGGAATCCACCCCGGATCAGGTTGAGCACGAGCAGCCCGGCACGAACGATGAACCCGCCGATGAGGAGCCCGCCGATGAGGAGCCCGCGACCCTCCTCGACCACGCGCGGCGAGAACTCACCGAACTCTGCAGGCAGTTCGACGGCGCTGTCCCCTACATTCGCGTGAAGAACACGATGCAGGCGTTCAGCGACCGGCTGGAATCTGACCAGCGGGTACTTCTCGCCCAGCAGATTGGCGGTGACGGCACGCTAATACGTTGGTCGACAACCGAAGTCGAAGCCCTCGGCTGGCATGTCAGCAATAGCCCCGTCCAAGGGGACTCTGAAGCGATGTGGGACGCCTGGGTTCAGGATCCCTACCCGGTACCCAAGAAGTCCAAGCGGCGATTCGGACGCTCCCGCTAGACGTAGCGCTCGGCGAGTGTGGGCCCGGGACACGCCCGCAGGACATTAAGCGTGCGGGTAACCCACGTTCGGCGGGTCCGGATCCGCGCGCTCATTGCGGACGCAACCGCGGCCGCAGGCGTTCGGCGCCGATACCCATGTCGGCACCGAGGTCACCGATGAGCGTGTGGGCATACCCGAGTAACCCGTCGGCATCGATGCCATGGGGAGCGGGTCGGTCCACGACCTCGAGGTGGTCTGCGGCCCTGGCCAGGACGCCCGTCGCCCCTGCGGAGTTCCCGCGCTGCACATGCGTGATGCCGACCGCGAGTTGCGCCAACCCCTGCCACAACCCGCGCTCGTCATCGGGGGCGTGCTTCCACGCCGCCTCGAGCACCTCATGGGCATGAAAGGCCAGTCCCTGGTCGAGCAACTCCTGCGCGTAGGTCAGCGAGTCGGCGGGCGACAGATCCAGATCGTCGGGGATACGCGCGACGCCCTCGCTCCCGTGCGGCAGCGGACGTCCGAGTGCATCACGCGGTCGCCTGTTGCGCGCGTTGCCGAACTCGTCGCGATCACGGTCCGCCACAACGGCTCACTCTATGTGGGTACGACGCTCGGCATGTGCGGCCAACCGCCATATGCATTCGCGGTTGCGCGGTAACGCGGCCGCCAGAGCCAGGCGCCGCGGAATCACATGAAGCGGTCCGCCGACCGGCACCTCAGCCATCTCGATACGGCACCCATCGGCAGTATCGGACAGCCGCAGCGTGATCCGCGCCTTGCCCAAAGGCCGAATGCGGGCCTGCAACACCAGCTCCTCCAGGGGTGTGCAGGATTCGACGACGGTCTCGTCGTTGATGACAAACGGCCAGATCCCGATGGTGTGGTGGATCTTGCTGCCGACCGCAGGCCAGTGGGGCTCAACAGCACGCATCCGACTGTTGCCGACCACCCATTGCGTGTACGTCCAGCCGTCGGCGATGACGTCCCACACCTGCCTGCGCGTCGCAGTGGTGTCACGTTTCGCAGTCAACGTGCTGTCGACTGCCGCGGGTCCAGTCACCTCGACGGGCTACCCGGTCATAAAGGCGTCAAACGCCCGCCGTCTCCTCCGCCAGCGCGATCAGCTTCTTGCGGACCAGGTCCGGTCGCTCATCGACGACGAAGTGCGTGGCGTCCACCGTCTCCAGCGTGTAGTCGTCGGCATTGGCCGTCTCCGGCGACACCATGGACAAGGCGACGGCGCGGTCGCGGGTCCCGAACAGCACCCGGATCGGCACCGTCGCCCGGCGCGTCTCGGGATTCCTTCCTGCAGCCGGCAATTCGCGTGTCAGGAAGGTGCGATAGGTGTCTCTGCCGGCGCGGGCACACACCGGATCGCGGAACCGGTCGGCGAACAGGCGCGCATCCTCGGGAGGCAGGTCGGACCCGATGCCGAACATCAGCTTCTCCACGAATTTCGTCCGTTGTTGGACGAACACCCCGAACGTCGCCAGCGGCACCTGGTATGCGAGCTTCCACAGATGCGGCAGCACGCGCCCGGGCGTCTGCCAGGGGTGGGCCATGTTCATCGCCAGATATCCGTCGAAGCGCTCCGGTGCGCGCAGGATCATGCGGTACCCGGCGTACGCCCCCCAGTCGTGAGCCACCAGCAGGACGCGGTCGAGCCCCAGCACGTCGAGGAGGGCCAGGACGTCGGTCGCCACGTCCTCCTTGGCCCAGCGGTGCGGCGGTGGCCCCGACCACCCGTATCCGGGCAGGTCGGGCGCGATGATGCGCATCCCGGGCGGCGGATCGGCCAGCAGGTCGCGCCATTCGTAGTGGTGCTGCGGCCATCCGTGCAGCGCGAGGACGGGACGGCCGTCGGGCGGACCGGCCTCGGTCACGTGGAAGCGCACCCCATTGGCTTCGACGAACGATCGGCGCACACCGTCGATCGGGGGTGGTTGGGCAGACATAAACCGACAATAGAGAACCCGTCGCGCGCTACGGTGCGGGGTATGGGCGGCTATCGCGAGCTCTTCGACGCCAGCATCTCCAATCCCACGGCCTTCTGGGCGGACGCCGCCGAAGCCGTGACCTGGACCCGCGAGCCAGAACGGGTCCTCGACGACTCCAATCCGCCCTTCTACCGGTGGTTCCCCGACGGGGAGCTGAACACGTGCGCCAACGCACTGGACCGCCACGTGCACGCCGGCCGCGGCGAGCAACCCGCGCTGATCTACGACTCCCCTGTGACGGGGTCCAAACGGACCTACACCTACCAGGAGCTTCTCGACCAGACCGCCCGATTCGCCGGTGTCCTGCGCGCGCTCGGCGTGGCCAAGGGCGATCGCGTGGTGATCTACATGCCGATGATCCCCGAGGCCGTGATCGCGATGCTGGCGTGCGCCCGGCTGGGCGCGGTGCACTCGGTGGTGTTCGGCGGGTTCGCGGCCCATGAGCTCGCCGCCCGCGTCGACGATGCGCGCCCGACCGTCGTCGTCTCCGCGTCCTGCGGCATCGAGCCGACTCGCACCGTGGAGTACAAGCCGATGCTCGACGCCGCGCTCGAGATGGCCGAGCACCCACCCCGCAACTGCGTGATCGTGCAGCGCGAAGGTCATCATTGCGAGCTGACACCGGACCGCGACCTCGACTGGAAGGACCTCACCGGTGCCGAACCCGTCGATCCGGTGCCGGTCGCGGCGACCGACCCGCTCTACGTGCTCTACACCTCCGGCACCACCGGCAAGCCGAAGGGCATCGTCCGCGACAACGGCGGACATGCCGTGGCCCTGCTGTGGAGCATGCGCAATATCTATGACATCGCGCCCGGAGAGGTCTTCTGGGCGGCGTCCGACGTCGGCTGGGTGGTCGGCCACTCCTACATCGTGTACGGACCACTGATGCTGGGCGCGACGACCATGCTCTACGAGGGCAAGCCGATCGGCACACCCGACCCGGGCGCCTTCTGGCGCGTCGTCTCGGAACACGGTGTGAAGGCGCTGTTTTCGGCGCCGACCGCACTTCGGGCCATACGCAAGGAAGACCCCGACGGCACCCACATCGGCCGATACGACCTGTCTGCCATGAAGTATCTGTTCCAGGCCGGCGAACGACTCGACCCCGACACGTATGCGTGGGCGTCGGAGAAGCTGGGCGTCCCGGTGGTGGATCACTGGTGGCAGACCGAGACCGGATGGGCGATCGCCGCCAATCCCATGGGCGTGGAAGCGATGCCGATCAAGGCGGGCTCACCGACCGTGCCGATGCCCGGCTACGACGTGCGCATCCTGCATGTCGACGGCACCGCGTGCGAGCCGGGCGAAGAGGGCGCGATCTGCATCCGGCTGCCGTTGCCGCCGGGCACGTTACCGACGCTGTGGGGCGATGACGATCGCTACGAAGCCTCCTACCTGTGCGAGCACCCCGGCTTCTACCTGACCGGCGACGGCGGCTACCTCGACGAGGACGGCTATCTGTTCGTGATGGGCCGCATCGACGACGTGATCAACGTTGCAGGACACCGGCTTTCGACCGGCTCGATCGAGGCGGTGCTGGCCGGGCATCCCGCCGTGGCCGAATGCGCGGTCATCGGTGTCGCCGACGAGATCAAGGGCCAGGTGCCGCGCGGACTGGTCGTCCTGACGTCGGGGGCGTCAGAGGCGGGCCTCGCCGAGGAGCTGGTCAAGTTGGTGCGCGACGAGATCGGCGCGGTGGCGTGTTTCAAGCAGGTCGACGTCGTCTCCGCCCTGCCGAAGACTCGGTCGGGCAAGATCCTGCGCAAGACGCTGCGCGGCATCGCGCACGGAAAGGACGAGCCGGTGCCGTCGACCATCGAGGATCCCGCGGTGCTCGACAAGCTGAAACCGATTCTGCAGGAATGACTCTAGCGACGGCTCGCCAGTTGCCGCTTGAACACCTCGTCGAACTGGCGGTACGTGCTGCGCAGATCGTGGCCCGGCCAGTCATCGGGGTCGAGCTCGGTGGGTAGCAGCGGATCGAGCTGCAGATGCCGGACGACGGTGATGGACAGCGCGAACTGATAGATGAAGTCGTCGGCATCGACGGCTTCGACGTCCAGCTCGTCGCGCATGGCCGCGATCAGCCTGCGCGCGTCGGCTGCCCAATCGGCAAGATTGAAAAGCAATCTCACATTGTCGGCAGGTACATCGGTGGCGGCGCCGTGGAAGTGCACGCACTGGCGGTCCAGCACCGCGCGCAGCGTCGGCAACCGGTCGGGGACCAGGTTGTCCGGACGGATCCAGACGCCTTCACGCAACTCCGCCAGGTGTAATCCGGTCGCGGCCTTGCGCAGGGCCAGCCGGTCGGCGGCAGAACGGCGGTCCAGCGAGACGACCGCCAATTCCCATGTGCCGTCCCAACCCAACGCGGTGTCGTCGAAGCGGGCCGCCTCGTCGACGCGTTCCCGGCGTTCGAGCAGCGGGCCGGCGAGCGCGTAGATTCCGTCGTCGCCGGTGAGTTCTCCGGCCGACACCATCCGCCACAGGCAGGTGCGGGCGGCACCGTCGCTGATACCGAACAGTGAGGCGACCCCAACGAGCTCCCCCACCGTGAGGTGTGGTTCGTCAGCACCCAGCAATGCCGTGGCAAGCACAGAACGCGCGCTCAGCGTGCGGTCGCCGATCAGATCGGCGACACGGCCACGGGATGCTGTCGGCACCTACGACTCCAGCCAGGGCTCACGCCAACTCGGGTATCCGGCAACGAGTTTGGACGCCTGCTCCGGACCCCACGTCCCGACCTGGTAGGTGTGCAGTTCGGGTGGGGATTCGATCAGCGGCTGCACGATGCGCCAGGTCTCCTCGACACCGTCTTCGCGGGCGAACTGCGCGGAGTCACCGCGCATCGCGTCGGACAGCAGCCGCTCGTAGGGTTCGGGCGCCTCGCCGAGTTCCTTGGCGAACGTCAGCGACAGATCGACGCATTGCGTGGTGTTCGCGCCGGGCTCCTTGGCCTGAACGATCAGGTCGGTGCCCGGGTTCGGGTCGATGCGCAGCACGAGCTGGTTGGGGTCGGGTCGCTCCGGCATGACCGCGAGCTTGGGCGGCCGCTTGAAGAACACCCGAATCTCGGTGGCCCGTACCGGAAGTGCCTTGCCCGCACGAATGAAGAACGGCACACCCGCCCATCGCCAGTTGTCGATCTCGAGCCGCAGCGCGGCGAATGTCTCCGTTTGGGAGTCCGGCCGTACCCCTTTGATGGAGCGATACCCGTCGTACTGGCCCCGGATGTAGTGCGCCGGATCGATCGACGGGATCGCGCGGAACACCTCGGCTCGCTTGTCGCGCAGTCCGTCGGCGCCTGCACAACTGGGCGGCTCGGCGGCGAACAGTCCGATCAGCTGAAGCAGGTGGTTCTGCACCACATCGCGCAGCGCCCCGACCGGGTCGTAGAAATTGCCGCGGTCCTCCACGCCGAAGTTCTCGGCCATGGTGAGCTGTACGCACTGGATGCGGTCGCGATTCCACAGCGGCTCGAAAATCGAGTTGGCGAACCGCAGGAACATGATGTCCATCGCCGGTTCCTTGCCCAGGAAGTGGTCGATGCGATAGATCTGCCACTCCTCGAGGACGCTGCGCAGTTCTGCGTTCAGGGCGCGCGCCGATTCCAGGTCGTGGCCGAACGGCTTCTCCACCACCACGCGCGCGCGATCGGTGAGGTTGGCGCGCGACAGGCCTTCGACGACCATGCCGAACAGCGACGGCGGGATCTCGAGGTAGAACACGGGCGTGTGCTTGCCCTTGATGGCCCGGGCCACCTTTTCATAGGTGCTGTCGTCCCCGAAGTCGCCCGACACCATCGACAGCCGTTGGGCGAACCGGGCGAAGACGTCCTCGTCGATCGTTTCGTCGGCGGTCTCGATAGAACTCCGCGCATGGTCGCGCAGCGTCGCCTCGGACCAATCATCAAGGGCGACACCGACGATCGGACAGTCCAGCAACTTGCGGCGCTCGAGCCGGTACAGCGACCGGAAGGTCATTTTTCTGGCGAGGTCTCCGGTGATGCCGAAGACGACCAGCACGTCCGCGGGAGTGGTCGCCGGTGCCGTCACGATGCCTACTTCTTCTTCTCGGCGTGGCCGCCGAATTCGCTGCGCATGGCGGACAAGAGCTTGTCGGTGAACTCGCCGAGATCGCGCGAGGAGAACCGCTCGAACAGCGACGTGGTGATCACCGGTGCGGGCACCCCTTCGTCCACCGCGGCCAGCACCGACCAGCGCCCCTCGCCGGAGTCCGACCCACGGCCGGTGAAATCGTCGAGCTGGGGCGACCGCGCCAGCGCATCGGCGGTGAGGTCGACCAGCCACGAGCCGACCACCGATCCGCGCCGCCAGACTTCGGCGACCTCCCCCACGTCGATCGTGTACTCGTAGGCCCACGGATCGCGCAGTGGCGTGGTTTCCGCGTCGACGGTGCGGTTGGCCTTGCCGGCGTCGGCATGTTTGATGATGCTCAGCCCCTCGGCGATGGCGGCCATCATCCCGTACTCCACCCCGTTGTGCACCATCTTCACGAAATGCCCTGCCCCACTTGGCCCGCAGTGCAGATAGCCGTCCTGCGCGGTGCCGTCGGTGCGGGTGCGGCTCGGTGTGGGTTCGGCGGCGCTCTCGCCCGGGGCGATCGTCTTGAAGATCGGGTCGAGGCGCTCGACGACCTCGGTCTCGCCACCGATCATCAGGCTGTATCCGCGCTCGAGTCCCCACACCCCGCCGCTGGTACCGCAGTCCACGTAGTGAATGTTCTTCGTCAGCAGGCTCTTCGCGCGGGTGATGTCGTCGCGATAGTAGGAGTTTCCGCCGTCGATCACGGTGTCCCCGGGTTCCAGCAACTCCACCAGCTGCTCGAGTGTCGAGTCCACGACCGCGGCGGGCAGCATCAACCACACCGCCCGCGGCTTGTCGAGCTTGCCCACGAAGTCCTTCAGCGACTCCGCCCCCGTGGCGCCCTCACCGGCAAGGCCGGCCACCGCCTCGGCGTTCATGTCGTAGACCACGCAGCGATGCCCGTCGCGCATGAGTCGTCGCACCAGGTTGGCACCCATGCGCCCAAGGCCCACCATTCCCAGCTGCATCGGCGAATTCGTTGCCATGTCTCTCCTCGTCGTCGTGCCGTCACATCGGTTACGTGCTCCTAGGGTTCCATGATGCTATCTCACGATTTCGTTGACACGTAGCGTTCAGACTGTGATACTTCTGAACCATGGTCACTCCGACACGGGCGTCGGTCGCTCACGATCTCGCGGGTGATCGCGACATCGTGCGGCGCATCCTGGCGCATATCGACGCCGGCACGACCGACGTAGGCCCCGCCTGGCGGGAGCCGGTCGTCAACTATGTGGACCCAAAGCGATTCGCCGACGAACTGGAGATGTTGCGGTCGTATCCGAGCGTGTTCCTCCCGTCGGCGGCCCTGCCCAGGCCGGGAGACCACGTCGAACGGGTCAGCTTCGGCGTGCCACTGTTCGCGGTGCGTGGGCGCGACGGCCGGGCCCGGGTGTTCCGCAACGCGTGCAGGCACCGCGGGATGGCCCTGGTCGAGGGGCCCGGGTGTGCGCAGGCGCTGGTGTGCCGCTATCACGGCTGGACGTACCGCCTGGACGGCGCACTGTCGCACGTGCCGCACGCCGACGCGTTCCCCGACCTGGACATGTCCGCCCGCGGGCTGGTCGAGGTCGCCAGCTCCGAAGTCGATGGGTTGATCATCGTCGGCCCGCTGGGGTCACCGGGGCCGCACGCGGAATCCGCCATGGCGGCGTTGGCCGACGGTAGCCCGTGGCGGGACAAGCTGACACCCGCCACGCGGCTCTTCACCGTGCGCCCTGCCGAGCGCGCGATGAACTGGAAGGTTCTCGTCGAACAGTTCCTCGAGGGCTATCACATCCGCACGACGCACAAGAACACCTTCTATCCGCTGCAGTACGACGACCTCAACGTCGTCGAGGTGTTCGGGCCGAACAGCCGAATCACGTTCCCGTACCAGAACATCGAACGGCTGCGCGGCCGTCCCGAATCGGCGTGGAGCGTCGATCACCGCGTGACCTACGTGTATCACCTGTTCCCCAACGTCATGGTCGCGACGTTCCCCAACCAGGTGCTGATGATCACCATCGACCCGGTCGATATCGACCACACCACCGTGACCATCTACGCGATGGTCACCCCCGAGGTGGATCGCAAGATCTCCGAGGACCGCGACGCCGCCTCGGGCGCGCGCAACCTGCTCAACGAGGGCGGGGTGGAGGACAACGAGATGTCGGAGGGCGTGCAGCGCGGCTTGCACGCCGGAGCCAACGAATTCGTCGAATTCGGCACACACGAAAGCGCGATTGGGCATTTCCACGCCACCCTCGACGAACGCCTGGCGGCGACGCGGTGACCGACTACGAACACCTCGACTACGAGACACGCGGACCGGTCACGATCATCACGATCAACCGCCCAGAACGCATGAATGCCATTGGCCCGCAGACACATCGCGAACTCGTCGACGCGTGGGGCCGCTTCCGTACCGACGACGACGCGCTGGTCGGGATCCTGACCGGCGCCGGCGACGACGCGTTCAGCGCAGGTGGCGACCTCAAGGCCGCCATGGCCGGCGAACTCGAGATCGACGCCGCCCCCGCCGACGGCGTGCTCGGCCCGTCGCGATGGACCGACGTCTACAAGCCCACCATCGCGGCCGTCAACGGGGTCGCCTACGCCGGCGGGCTGGAGTGGGCGTGCTGGACGGATCTGGCGATCGCCGACGACCACGCCACGTTCGGGGCGACGTGCCGGCGCTGGAACATCGGACTGGCCGACGGCGGCACGCAGCGCCTCACCCGCATCCTCGGATACCGCCGTGCCGTCGAACTCATCATCACCGGACGGGTCATCGATGCCGACGAAGCCCAGCGCATCGGTCTGATCAACGAGGTCGTCCCGCGCGGAACCTGTCTGCAGCGGGCGCTGGAACTGGCCGACTCCATCGCAGCACTGCCCCAGCCCGCGCTGCGCACCGATCTGGAGGCCGCCCGCCGCGGGCAGGGCCGCCCACTCGAAGACGGTCTGCGCATCGAGGCGGAGTGCTTCGGCCGTTCGATCACGGCACCCGAAACCGTCGACGGGCTGCGACGCTTCAACGAACGCGACCACCCGGACCTCGCCCCGGCGCACTGACGAAATTTGCCGCAAATCCCCGTAACACGGCCGCAGACTCACCTGACCGCCACGCCGGTCACACGATTCACCCGGTGGGCTCGCCCGCGGGCCTAACCTCGGTTACGGTTTTCACGTGGCACCTCCGACCGCGACCTTCGATTTGGCCGAGAAGCGGGCGTCCGATTCGCTACAGGCGGCCTATTTCCGGGCGGCGCTGGTGGATCAGCGGACGTTGGTCGCCGCCGAGATCGTCAGACAGAACCGGAAGCTGAACGGACTGTCCACCAGATCGGATGCGTTGGCCATCAGCCAGCTGCGCCGCGATATTCATGCCAACGAAGCCGAATGCCGCGACCTGGACCGGATGATCGCCGCGCTCGACCGGCGGTTCGCGTCGCTGTGGTCTAGCCAGTAGGGCCGAGTCGGCCCAGTTCGTATTTGGCGTTGCGCTCGACGAACAACGGAACGTATTCCCGCAACGGGCGCCCGTCGTACCTGGAGTG
>CAZOIX010000023.1:0-14590 GCA_964579685.1 uncultured Mycobacterium sp. | reverse complement strand
GGGCCGACGGTATGAACCGAAGGACACACCGGAGTATCCGAACGTTCACGACGGGGCTTGCGCTCGCAGCGGTTCTCCCGGCCATCGCGATCTACGCGCCCGCATTCGCGGCCGCCGACTCCTGCTCGGACGCGGCGACGGGCGCTGGCCTGTCGCTCGACACCGGACCGTGCGCCGACGTCCTGGCCCAGGAGATGCGTTGGCTGACGGCGATCACCGCCGGGGACGTCCCGACCGTCGAGTCGATCCTGGGGCCGACCTTCAAGCACACCAACTCGGAGGGTCGGCTGCTCAGCCGCGCCGAGGAGATCGCGTCCATGGCGCCGCTGCCGTTCACGATGAACCCGTCCGAACAGATCGTCGATATCGCGGGCAACACCGCGGTCATCCACGGGGTCAACACGATGATCCAGGACGGCCCCGAGGGTCCACAGGTGATCGGCGTCGAGCGATTCACGGACGTCTTCGCATTGCAGAACGGCCGGTGGATGGCGCTCTCCGCCCAGGAGACCGCGGCCTGATGTATCGGCACAATCATTTGCTGTAGATACCGCCGCTGACGCTTCCTCTACTGTAGGCTCCGGATCACTCACCGCCGCCTTGTAGCCACTCTCGTGGAGAACGGAGAGGCCATGCGGCTTCGTTTCGATTGCCGGCTCGGCCGGCGGCGTTTCGGCTCACGCGCACTCGTTCTGTTGGTGGTTCTCTTGTTGCCGGCCGCCTCGATCACGGCCTGCGCTGGCCCTAAGGAAGCGCCGGTACCGCAGGCGGGCGTGAACGCCGGCCCCGACGGTAAGCCCGCGCCCTTCAGAGAACCGGTGCGGCTGTCCAGTGAGGACGGGGTGCTCGAGGTGCGGCTGTCCGCGCACCAAGGCACCGTCAACCTCGACACCGTCAAGGAGCCGGTGACCAATTTCCTCGTCTTCGGATACGACCTCATCAAGGGAACGGCGTCGGACGGATCGACGAAGGGCGACAACCTCTATCCCGCGCCGACGCTGCGTGTGAACCCCGGCGAGAAGCTGATCGTCCACTACGACAACGACCTTCAGAACCTGACCATCCCGGACTTCTACGACCCCGCGATGACTCCCAAGGGCGGTGAGGTGCCGCTCTATCCGCCGCAGCTCACCGAAGCGCCGCTGAACCTGCACACCCATGGCTTGCACGTCAGCCCGTCGGGCAACGCCGACAATGTGTTGCTGTCGATTCCCGCCGGGATGGGCAACACCTACACCTACGACGTGCCCGAGAACATGCCCAACGGGTTGTACTGGTACCACAGTCACCGCCACACGATGACGTCGCAGCAGACGTATGCCGGATTGGCAGGCCTGTTGGAGATAGGCCGCCCCGACGGCAATCTCCCGCTGGTCACGCAGAACGATATTCCCATCCGCAACATGGCAATTCAGTACAACTACGTGTTCGACCGCAATGGCAAGGGGCACCAGCTCAACAACTACAGCTGGCCCCAGTGGGTGAGCACACTGAAACCGCCCGAGGGAAACGAGCTCGCCGACGGTACGTATCAGCCAAGCCTTGCTCCCGTGAACATCGCCGACACCGCCATGGGCTCTCAGTATCTGACGCCATGGTGGGCCGGCCCCCTGTCGCCGCTCAACAACCGCGGCCAGACGCAATTCATCCCCTCGAACCTGATGAACTTCGACAGCCCGACCACGAAGGTCGCCGAGAACCCTTCACTGCCGGAGAACCAGCGCGATGTGCAGTTCACGGTGAACGGTCAGTTCCAGCCGGAGCTCAAGATCAAGCCCGGACAGACGGAGATCTGGGTGGTGGCCAACATCAGCGACATCGCCTACATGACTGTCAGATTGACGGAGACCGCCACCGGCAATCATCCTAAATTTGCGATCGTCGGACAGGACGGCAACCCATACACACAGGTCGGCCGGCCGGTATACGGCGATGGAACGACGCTCAGCGTACCGCCCGGTTCGCGGTATGCGATTGCCGTGACGATGCCGAAGGACGGCGATCTGGTGCTGGAGTTCCCGCCAGATCCGAATGCCAAGCCGATTGTGAATCCCGGTGTGCTGTATACCAACAACGGCACCAAGAACACCCCTGCGGTCCTAGGCACACTCACCGTGGATCCCAAGTTCCTCAGCTTCGCCGACGGGTTCTTCGTCTTCCCCACCCAGACCCTGATCCGAGCGACGCCGGACACCAGCGGAGTCGGGCGGACCACCGCGTTCGAGCCGGGCCAGAACCTCGACGCGTATACGTCGTTCGTGGACACGGCGGTGATGACGCCGGACGTCACACGGGAGATGACCATCATCGACACCATCGGTGGCGGCTTGGCCAGCAATAACGATCCCAAGGCCGTCATTTACATGTTCGAACCCAGTGGGTTTCCGAACACCACGCTGATCCAGCCACGGCTCAATTCCGTTGAGGAGTGGAAGATCATCAACATGAACAACGATGCGCATCCGATGCACATCCACGTCAACGACTTTCAGGTGATGGGGATCGACGACCCGCATCGCGGCGTCACCGGCGTGCAACCCTGGGGACTCGACAACGTCAATGTGCCTGCACCGATATTCAACGATATGCACGTCGTGAGCACCCCTGCGACGCTGACGCTGCGGCAGGAGTTCCTCGAGTTCGCGGGCACGTACGTGATCCACTGCCACCGACTCAACCACGAGGACAACGGGCTGATGGCGACCATCAACGTCATCCCCGAAGTGTCGACCTACGCCGTGGCGATACCCGGATCCGACGGAAAGCCCGCCTCGGTTCAGGTCCGGGATGGCAACGGCGACAAGGTCGTACAAACCGTCGTCCCGTTCCCGGACTTCGAGGGCACGCCGTCGGTGGCCATGGCCGATGTCAACGGTGACATGATTCTCGACCTGGTCGTCGGTACCGGCAAGGACGCTTCTCCGGAGGTCGTCGCGTACGACGGAAACGACACCAACCTCGGCGTGTTCAAGTCGGAAATCATCAGGTTTGCGCCGTTCGACGCCGACTTCACCGGCGGCGTGACGGTGGCAGGTGCCGACATCGACGGAAATGCGATGGCCGACAACATCATCGTCGGCACAGGTCCAGGCACGGAGTCGCAGGTGAAGGTGTTCTCCTCGACACTGCCCGCCGAGGCGGGCAAGGCGCCCGACGTGTTCTCCGCCTTCACGCCGTACCCCGGATCGCAAGCCGGGGTCACGTTGGCCACCGGCATGGTCGAATTCGGATCAGGGCGCCAGAGCATCGTGACGGCACCGGGGCCTTCCGAACCGCCGCTGATCAAGTCGTTCCGCTGGGATCTCTACACACCGACCGCTCGTGCGCAGGCCAATGGCACTGCGACGCCGCAGCATTCGGGACAGCCGAGTGATCCGAGGATGACGTCGCAGTTCATGGCGTACGACGAGACCTACAAGGACGGTGTCGCGCTGTCCACCGGCTGGGTCGCGGGCGGCGAGGGCGGCGCGATGAGCATCGTCACCAGCCAGCTCAGCGGCCAGGGCACGGTGCGCGTGTGGTCGTCGGGCTCCAAGCTCGACGGTCAGCCGAAGATGTACCTGGAAAGCCCCAACCACCATGCGGAGAACGTCGAGTATGAGGAGATCGCGTCGTTCGCACCCTTCGGTGGGGTCACGCCGGGCGCCACGGTGGCGACCACCAGCACTGTCTACGGGGCCGATCTGCTGGTGGCCGGGATGACGCCCGGTGGCCCGGAGATCCGAAAGTACGGTTTCGAGCGCTCGGCCCCGGACGCGGCGACCCTGGCGCCGAAGCTGCTGACCACTGTTGGCCGAGTGTCGGCGCCGACGGCGTTGGGCGGCCGTTAGGGCAGATGCCAGAAGACGCGCGTCACGAGGTAGAAGACCACGGTCCACATCGACAGCGCGACGGCGGCGATGGCGATACCGCGGCGATTGGTTCTCGCTGCAGGCGCATTGCGTGCCGGCACCATCCAGCTCTTCAGGAGCGGATTGACGTAGAACGGCATCGTCACAAAGCTCATCAGCAGGCTGGAAAGCAGGTTTCCGACCAGCAGGCCCAGCCACAGCGGCATACGTAGCGGTGCAAGCGCGAGTGTCAGGATCACGACAGTCGGGTACAGGCCGACCCACACCGCGATCGAGGTCTTGAGTTCCGACGGCGGCGTGTCGGCATGATGATCGTCGAAGGCGAACCAGCTGCCGAAGGAATTGTCGATGGTCCGCGAGTGGTACTCGGAGAACTTCTCGCCTTCGATGAGGAGCTCCCGCCGTTCGTCGGACAACAGCCAGCGGTCCAGATCCTCCGCGGTCTCATACCGGTACAGCGCGGTCCATTCCTCCTGGATGCCTTCGACGGGCCGGAACAATTCGCTTCCCCGAAAGCCCTCGAACTTGCTCTCCGCCAGCCGAAGCCGGTTCTGCCAGTCAAGGAACTCGTCGATGTGTGTCTCGTCGACGCGGTGGGTGACGACGACGGTGACCAACGGGTCCACCTGCCGGGCGCGGCCGCCGACGACCTGCTGGGTGCCGGGCCCGTCGAAATACCGTTCGGCATCGACCAATCGCTGCTGGCGGGCCGAGCTGTTCAGCCACGCCTGGACATGTGCTATGGAGTCGAACCGGTAGACGATCACCCATTCGCGTTGCACCGCGGTGGGGGGGTTGATCTCGGCGCCGATGAAGCCCGGGTATTTGGAGGCCTCCCGGTTCATGTCCATCTGCCACGCCTCGAACGCCTGCTCCTGGCCCGGCCGAATGCGCTGTCCGAGAATGACCGTCGCTGCGGTGTCGGCGGGCCTCGTCGTGTCCATGTGCTGCCGATCAGGTCGTCGGAATGAGGCTGTGGTCGTTCAGCCGTCGATAGATGCGCTCGGGTGTGAACGGCAGATCCCGGAACCGGACGCCGGTGGCGTCCTGTAGCGCATTGGCCAGTGCCGGTGCTACCGGGTTGACGTTGGACTCCGCGATGCCCTTGGCCTTCATCGGCCCGACCGAGTCGTGGCTTTCGACGAGAAGGACTTCTGTACGCGGGATGTCGGCGTAGGTGGGGATGCGATAGTTGCGCAGGTTGGGGTTGACCATCACCCCACCGCCGTCGACACGGAAGTTCTCGGTGAGGGCAAAGCCGATAGCCTGGGCCACGCCTCCCTCGATCTGGCCGCGGACCTGCTGCGGGTTGATCACCACGCCGGGATCGGTGGCGTGCACGCTGTACAGAATGCGGATCTCACCGGTGATCCGGTGCACCGCGAGACGGAAGCCGTGGGCGTTTGACGTGACGCTGCGCGGCGAACCATACGCCTTACGCGCCGCGGTGAACCGCTTGCCGCGCGCACGGGCGGCGGTGAGCAGCTCACCCAGCGTCAACCGCACGTCGGCACATCTCACTCCGTCGTCGTCCAGCGCGCAGGCGTCGACGCCGACGCCGACATGGGCGGCCGCGAACTGCAGGATGTTATCGCGCAGCGCGGTCGCGGCCTTCTGCACCGCATTGCCGGAGACGAACAGGCCCGCACTCGCGAACGCACCGGTGTCGAATCCGGTTCTGTCGGTGTCTGATTGCACGAGGTGGATCCGGGACAGCGTGGTACCCAGCACAGTCGCCGCGATCTGCATGTGCGCAGTGGAGGTACCTTCGCCGAATTCGACTGTACCCACGGAGATCTCATAGGTTCCGTCATCTCGCAGGGTGGCCCAGGCATCGGACACGTGGTCGGTGGGCGGGGCGGTTTCGTGGATCGAGCTCGCGGTTCCGGTTCCGATCAGCCATCCGGGCCCCAGGTCCGGCTCGACCGGCCTGTTGGCAAGTGCTTCGTCGACGAGGTCGATACATGCCCGCAGGCCGTCCTCGGTGAAGGACACGTCTTCTGGATGTTCGCCCATGGCCACCAATGCGTCTCCGGGCGCAATGACGTTGCGGCGACGCATTTCCATCGGATCGATACCGAGTGCCAGCGCCAGCTCGGTCATCGCCGACTCGACGGCGAATGAGGGTTGCGTCATGCCGTAGCCGCGCAGCGCCCCGCTGGGCACCGTGTTGGTGTATACCGCGTAGGCATCGAACTTCTTGTTGGGGCAACGGTATTGCGTCACGGCCGCGCCGCCGGCAAACAACGTCTCACCACCGTGGTTGCCGTATGCGCCGGTGTTGGACACATTGTGGAAACCGAACGCGGTGAGCGTGCCGTCCGCTTTCGCGCCGAGCTTGACGGTGACTTTCATAGGGTGCCGCGGTGACGCCGTCGTGAACTCTTCCTCGCGGGTGTACTCCCAGCAGACGGGCCTGCCGATGTCCAGCGCCGCCAGCGACACCAGGTCCTCGGAAATGACTTCCTGCTTACCGCCGAACCCCCCGCCGACTCTCATGCAGAACACCCGGAGTTGATCGGGCCGAAGGTTGAACATGTGGGAGAGTTTGAGTTTCGCGACAGACGGGGACTGCGAACTGGTCCGGACATGCAGCCGACCGTCCTGGATCCAGGCGATCGAACCGTGCGTCTCCAGATGTGCATGCTGCACGCGCGGCGTGAAGTAGGTGCCTTCGTGGATCACGTCGGCCGCGGCGAATCCGGCGGCGATGTCGCCGACCTCACCGTGGAGTTCGAGCAGGATGTTGCGCTCCTTGTTGTGCGCGAACGGGTCGTCGTAGTGATGCAACTGAGGTGCGCCCTCGGCCATCGCCTCTTCGGGATCGAAGACGGCGGGCAGGACTTCGTATTCCACCGCGACCTTGCGGCAACCCTCTTCGGCCGCGGCGACCGAGTCGGCAACCACGGCCACCACCCGCTGGCCGGCGAACCGCATGATGTTGTCGAGCATGTAGGTGTCGTCGGGATCCACCAGATGATCGGTGTGGATCGCAGTGCTGTAGCGCTTTCGGGGGACGTCCTCCCATGTGTACACGCGGTGCACACCCGGCACTTCGAGTGCGGCGGATTTGTCGATCGAGACGATGCGCGCGTGGGCGTGCGGCGAATGAAGCACCTTGAGGTGCAGCATCCCCGGCATCTCGGTGTCCATGGTGAACTCGACGGTGCCGGTCACGACCCCGGTGGCGGCGGGCGCCCCGACACTGGCGCCGATCGCCTGTCCCGGCGCGGCCTCCTCGACCGCACCGACACCGTTCACCGCGTCCGCGATGGCGCGATATCCGGTGCAGCGGCAGAGGTTTCCCTTCAGCGCGCGCGGCAGATCCTGCTTCTGCTCATCGGTGAAGGTCGCCGACGTCATGATCATTCCCGCCGTGCAGAAACCGCACTGAAATCCCGGAGCATCGAGGAACTGTCGTTGCATCAGGTGCAGATTCTGCGGTGTGCCCAGTCCCTCGATGGTGGTGACTTCGCGGCCCTCGGCGCGGAAGGCGGGGGTGATGCAGCTGTGCACCGGCGCTCCGTCGAGCCACACCGTGCACGCGCCGCAATCGCCTGCGTCGCAGCCCTTCTTGACGCCGTGGCAGCCCAACGAGCGGACGAACGTCCGCAGACATTGACCGGGTCTCGGCTCTTCGTCGAAGTCCTCGCCGTTCACGGTGTAGGTCATGCGGCTCGTCCCGAGGCGAACTCGGTCCGGATGTCCTCGGCGTAGTGGGCGGCGAGGTGGCGTCGATGACCCGGGCTGCCGTTGGGGTCGTCGAACCAGAGCTCGTCGGGCAGTTCTGCGATCCGACGTTCCAACTCATCGGCATTCGGCATCGAGTCGAACGCCAGGCGTACCGGACGGGTCGTGCCCGCGGTGATCGTCAGGAGGAGGTCGTCGGCGCCCCGGCGTTGGGTGGCGATCATGAAGATCGTCGATCGCCCGAGGTGTGTCAGGGAAAAGCGTCTGTGCGTATGCCTCCTGCGCAGCGCGTTCGCCGGGATGTCGATCTTTCGCAGCACCTCACCCGGCGTGAGGATGTTGGCGTTGTTTCCGGTCACGAAATCGGCGGCGTCCACGACGCGTTCGGACCCGTCGGGCGCCCGCAGTGTGTACGAAGCCTCGAGAGCCACCGTCATGGTGATCATCGGGCCCGCGGGCAGGGACATGCAGATGTTTCCCCCGACCGTCGCGGTATTCCACACCTTGAACGAGGCCAGGAACGCCTCGCAGCTGGTGCCCAACAGTGGGGCGGCCCGCCAGTCATCGGGACAGGAGAAGGCGTACAGGTCGCGAATCGTGCACATCGCGCCGATTTCGAGTCCGGACTCGCTGACCGTGAGGGCGTCCCAGCCGAGTGGCATCAGGTCGATCAACCGCCGCAGATGAGCCTGCGGGTCGGAGAACAGCCAGGTGCCGCCCGCGAGAAAGGCGTCACCCGTGCGCCATTGCGCCCCAGGCGGATCGGGAGGCCGGCGGACCACATCGATAACGGTGTTGAGATCCACGTCTCTTCCCCTCGGGGAGTAGCAGTCTCCGCGCAGAGGGAGGCACGTCATCGTAAATGACTTTGCGGTGGGGCGCTATACAGACAGTCCCGCGCTATAGCGGCAGGCCTTCCACTGGGCGCTCTCGCGGACGAAGTCGACCTCGAGAACCTTGGGATCGGCTCGATTGGCCGCGGCGAACCGGACGTTGGCGACCGCGCGGGACGGGGGGTCGCCGGCGACATCCACCGACATGACGCTGATGGTCGTGGGTCCGTCGGTCTTCCTGCTCTGGTACCACCCCGCCTCGAAACCCTCGGCGTGGCGCATGGCGGCACAGAGGTGCGATGCGAAGGCATCGAAATCCGCGCCGTTGTAGGACGCGTTCATGCCGTCGAGCACGGCACGCACCTGGTCCTCGTCGGTCGCCGCGTGCGCGGGGGTGGCCGCGACAACCATGAACGCAACCCCGACGGCTGCGAGGATCGGATGCCGCATTCGTCCAGCGTGGCCGATGCCGAGGGTGCCGTCGGGTACGTGCGTTCGGCGTGTTGACGAAAATTGGTTAAAGTTGAGCGGAACAGACTCAACCTTGACGGCGTTGTATAACCCGACAAGCATTTCAAGGACCGTTTATGCGGCCCTGACGTACACAGAAAGGGAGGCGTCGTGGACTCGTTCAATCCGACGACCAAGACCCAGGCGGCCCTGACTGCGGCGCTGCAAGCGGCTACGGCCGCGGGCAACCCGCAGATCTCACCCGCCCATTTGTTGATGGCACTGCTCACTCAGAACGATGGCATTGCCGCACCTCTGCTCGAGGCCGTCGGAGTCGACCCCGCGACGATCCGCGCCGAGGCGCAACGCCTGCTCGATCGATTGCCCAGTGCATCCGGATCGAGTTCACAACCTCAGTTGGCGCCGCAGTCGATCGCCGCCATCACCGCAGCCACCAACCTGGCCACCGAGATGGACGACGAGTACGTCTCCACCGAGCACCTGCTCGTCGGCCTGGCCACGGGCGATTCGGATGTCGCCAAGCTGCTCACCGGGCACGGCGCCTCACCGCAGGCACTGCGGGAGGCGTTCACCAAGGTCCGCGGAAGCGCCCGCGTCACCAGCCCCGACCCCGAGGGCACCTACCAGGCGCTGGAGAAGTACTCCACGGATCTGACCGCTCGCGCCAAAGAGGGCAAGCTGGATCCGGTTATCGGGCGTGACAACGAGATTCGCCGGGTCGTCCAGGTGCTGAGCCGCCGCACCAAGAACAACCCGGTGCTGATCGGCGAGCCCGGCGTCGGTAAGACCGCGATCGTCGAGGGCCTGGCCCAGCGCATCGTCGCGGGCGACGTACCGGAGAGCCTGCGCGACAAGTCGGTCGTGTCGCTGGATCTCGGTTCGATGGTCGCGGGCGCGAAGTATCGCGGCGAGTTCGAGGAACGGCTGAAGGCCGTGCTCGACGACATCAAGAACTCCGCCGGCCAGATCATCACCTTCATCGACGAGCTGCACACGATCGTCGGCGCAGGCGCCACCGGTGAGGGCGCGATGGACGCGGGCAACATGCTCAAGCCGATGCTCGCCCGCGGCGAGCTGAGACTGGTCGGCGCGACCACGCTCGATGAGTACCGCAAGTACATCGAGAAGGACGCCGCCCTGGAACGCCGCTTCCAGCAGGTGCTGGTCGGCGAACCGTCCGTCGAAGACACCGTCGGCATCCTGCGCGGTCTGAAGGACCGCTACGAGGTGCACCACGGCGTCCGCATCACGGACTCGGCGCTGGTCGCCGCGGCGACGTTGTCCGACCGCTACATCACCAGCCGCTTCCTGCCCGACAAGGCCATCGACCTCGTCGACGAGGCGGCGTCGCGGCTGCGGATGGAAATCGACTCCCGGCCCGTCGAGATCGACGAGGTCGAGCGCCTGGTGCGCCGGCTGGAGATCGAGGAGATGGCGCTCGCCAAAGAAACAGATGAAGCATCCGTCGATAGGCTGGAGAAGCTGCGCGCCGAACTCGCCGATTACAAGGAGCAACTCGCCGAGCTGACCACCCGCTGGCAGAACGAGAAGAGCGCCATCGACGTCGTGCGTGAGCTCAAGGAGCAACTCGAGACGCTGCGAGGTGAAGCCGACCGCGCCGAGCGCGACGGCGACCTGGCCAAGGCCTCCGAGCTTCGGTACGGGCGTATCCCCGAGATCGAGAAGAAGCTCGACGCCGCGGTGCCCCACGCCGAGGCGCGCGAGGACGTCATGCTCAAGGAGGAGGTCGGACCCGACGACATCGCCGACGTGGTGTCGGCGTGGACGGGCATTCCGGCGGGCCGGATGCTCGAGGGCGAAACGGCCAAGCTGCTGCGCATGGAGGACGAGCTCGGCAAGCGCGTCGTCGGACAGCGCAAGGCCGTGCAGGCCGTGTCGGACGCGGTGCGCCGCAGCCGCGCAGGTGTCGCAGACCCGAACCGGCCGACAGGATCGTTCATGTTCCTCGGCCCGACCGGTGTCGGTAAGACGGAGCTGGCAAAGGCGTTGGCGGAGTTCCTCTTCGACGCTGCACGGGCGATGGTCCGCATCGACATGAGCGAGTACGGCGAGAAGCACTCGGTGGCTCGCCTCGTCGGAGCGCCCCCCGGCTACATCGGCTACGACCAGGGCGGTCAGCTGACCGAGGCGGTGCGACGGCGCCCGTACACGGTGATTCTGTTCGACGAGATCGAGAAGGCCCACCCGGACGTCTTCGACGTGCTGCTCGCCGTGCTCGACGAGGGCAGGCTGACCGACGGCCAGGGTCGTACCGTCGACTTCCGCAACACGATCCTGATCCTGACGTCCAATCTCGGCGCCGGCGGCACCGAGGAGCAGGTGATGGCCGCGGTGCGGGCGGCGTTCAAGCCCGAGTTCATCAACCGCCTCGACGACGTCATCGTCTTCGATCCGCTGAATGAGGACGAACTCGTCCAGATCGTCGATATCCAGTTGCAGCAGCTGGCCAGGCGCCTGCAGCAGCGCCGGCTCACCCTCGAGGTGTCGCTGCCTGCCAAGCAGTGGCTGGCGGAGCGTGGTTTCGACCCGCTCTACGGCGCACGCCCGCTGCGGCGGCTCATCCAGCAGGCCATCGGCGACCAGCTCGCCAAGATGCTGCTGGCGGGACAGGTGCACGACGGCGACGTCGTGGGAGTCAACGTCAGCGCCGACGGCGACTCCCTGGTCCTGGGCTGAGTGATTTCGGCGTGCTCGGTCACCCTGAGCGTGACCGAGCACGCCGAAGCCGCAAGATGGTGACGTGATTACCCCCGTCTCCGGTCATCCCAATCTGCTCCTCGGCGCGTACGACCTGGCCATGCTGGGCTACCGCGCCGAGGAGTTCTTCGTCTCGGGCACGGCCAGGTCGCATTCATCCGACGACCACGCCGACTACACCACCCGCATCGTGGTGTGCCTGCCGACCGACGATGCCGCGTTCAACGGCACCGTCATCGTCGAATGGCTCAACGTCAGCGGCGGCATCGACGCGCCCGCGGTCTGGTTCATGGCCCATCGCGAGATCGCTCGTGCGGGCTATGCCTACATCGCGGTGTCGGCCCAATCCGTCGGTATCGAGGGCGGCGACAGCCTGGTGGGCGCCAATATGTCGCTGAAAGCTCAAAATCCCCAACGCTATTCGTCACTCAACCATCCGGGCGACCAGTACTCCTACGACATCTACTCCCAGATCGGTCGGCTGATCCGTGAGGGTGCCATCGCCGATGTGAACCCGAAATCGATTCTTGCGGTGGGAGAGTCGCAGTCGGCGATGTTCCTGACCACCTACGTGAACGAGGTGGACCCGGCGGCCACGGTCTACGACGGCTTTCTTGTGCATTCGCGGTTCGGTCCCGCGGCGCCGCTTGCCGGCGGCAACGCGCTGGAAGCCTTGCGTCCGCAACCGTTCCGGGATGACCTGCGGGTGCCGGTGTTGTCGGTCATCACCGAAACCGACCTCGTCGACGGCCACCTGCTCGGCTATCACCACGCCCGTAGGCCCGACGGCGAGAATCTGCGGGTATGGGAGATCCCCGGCACCGCCCACGCCGACAACTACACGATCAAGGTCGGCTTCTGCGACAGTGGGGCCGCGCCGCTCGACGAGCTCGTGGCCGCCTACGCGCCGACCAGCGAGCTCATGGGAACGAGCCTGTCGTATTGCATCAACTTCGCCCCTCAGCATCATTACGTGCTGCAGGGCGCCGTCGCGCGTCTGAACAGCTGGATCGGCACCGGTGAGCCCGCGCCCGGCGCGCCGCCCATCACCCTGACCCCGGGGGAGCGCCCCGCGCTGGAGCTCGACGAGCACGGCCTCGCCCGCGGCGGCGTCCGTACGCCCTGGGTCGACGTCCCGATCGCCCGGACATCGGGCTTCGCGCCGGACGAGAGCCCGATGTCGTTCCTGTTCGGCTCGGGGGAGATGTTCGACGAGGCCACCGTGAGCCGGCTCTATCCCGGCGGTGTCTCCGACTACCTGGACCGCTTCACCGCGGCGCTGGATCGGGCGATCGAGGGCGGCTTCATCGTGCCCGCAGACCGCGCCGAGATCCTGCAGTTGGCCGCGGCGACCTTTGGATAGACGCTATGTGACGGGGCTGTGATCTGCTCGAGTTCGGAATTGAGGACTACCTGCAAGTAGGCTAGGCGTAATGGTCCCGCTTTGGTTCACGCTGTCAGCGCTCTGTTTCGTGGGTGCGGCGGTACTTCTCTATGTGGACATCGACCGCCGACGTGGGCTGGGCCGTCGCCGCAAGTCGTGGGCAAAGTCGCACGGGTTCGACTATGAGCACGAGTCCAGCGACATCGTGAAGCGCTGGAAGCGCGGCGTGATGTCGACCGTCGGCGACGTCACCGCCAAGAACGTCGTGCTTGGGCAGATCCGCGGCGAGGCGGTGTTCATCTTCGACCTCGAGGATGTGGCGACCGTCATCGCCCTGCACCGCAAGGTCGGCACCAATGTCGTCGTCGATCTGCGGCTCAAGGGCATCAAAGAGCCGCGGGAGAACGACATCTGGTTGCTCGGCGCGATCGGTCCACGGATGGTGTACTCGACCAACCTCGACGCGGCGCGGCGCGCCTGCGACCGGCGGATGGTGACGTTCGCGCACACCGCTCCCGACTGCGCCGAGATCATGTGGAACGAGCAGCACTGGACGCTGGTATCGATGCCTGTCACCAGCACTCGGGCCCAGTGGGACGAGGGCCTGCGCACGGTGCGTCAGTTCAACGACCTGCTGCGGGTGCTGCCGCCGACACCGCAGGCCACCGCAGGCCAGTCCGTCGCCCGTCGCAGCGGTTCACCGAGTCGTCCGCTCAAGCCGGCGCCGTCGCGCTCGGAGGTGGCTGCGGGTAGGACCGACGCCCCACCGGCCCGATACGCCCAGGCTCCCGCGCATCCTGAGCCGCCCCGGCGCCAGTCGGCGCCGCCGCAGCCCCCGCAGTCGCGCAATGGACGGCAGTCTCCGCACTATCAGCGGTAAGTAATCTCGTACGCATGTCACGCCCTGTCGCACTGATCACCGGACCGACATCCGGCCTGGGGGCGGGATTCGCCCGCAGGTATGCCATCGATGGATACGACCTCGTGCTGGTGGCGCGTGACGCCAAGCGGCTCGAGCAACTCGGCGCCGAACTGCACGACGAGGCCGGAGCCCATGTGGAGGTGCTGGTCGCCGACCTGGCCGAGGCGGCCGACCGCGCCAAGGTGGCTGACCGGCTCGCCGCCGGGGTGCGGGTGCTGGTCAACAACGCCGGCTTTGGAACCTCCGGCGAGTTCTGGACGGCAGATCTCGCGGTGCTGCAGTCACAACTGGACGTGAACGTCACGGCGGTCATGCAGCTGACACACGCGGCGATGCCGCCGATGCTGGCGGCCGGCGAAGGGACCGTGATCAACGTCGCCAGCGTCGCCGGGCTGCTGCCGGGGCGTGGATCGACGTACTCGGCATCCAAGGCGTGGGTCGTCGCCTTCACCGAAGGGCTCGCCAACGGTCTGGATGCCACCGGTGTCGGTGTGCATGCGTTGTGCCCCGGCTTCGTGCACACCGAGTTTCATGAACGCGCGGGCATCGACATGGCTAACACGCCGTCGTTTCTGTGGCTGGAGGTCGACGACGTGGTTCGCGAGACGATGGCCCATGTAGGCAACGGCGCCAAGAAGAACAAGGTGGTGATCGTTCCCGGCCTGCAGTACAAGGCGCTCACCACCGGCGGTCGTATGGTGCCGCGAAATCTGGTGCGAGC
>CAZOIX010000022.1:0-14682 GCA_964579685.1 uncultured Mycobacterium sp. | reverse complement strand
CACGTCGCTGTACCGGCAGGGCGCCTACACCGTGAGCTTCGATCTCAACACGTTCCTGATGACGGGCAATCCCATCGCGATCGGGCAGCGCGAGTCGATGGGCAACCCGTGCATGAACAACTACACCGCAGGCGACGGACGACGATTCTGGATCGTGGGCCTGCAGGCGGGCCGCCACTGGCCGCCGCTGTGCCGTGCCGTCGGGCGTGCCGACTGGTTGACCGATCCGCGGTTCGCGTCGGCGCTCGACCGGGCGATCAACTCCCGGGAGCTGATCGCCGAACTCGACGAGATCTTCGCGACCAGAACGCTTGCCGAATGGGCGGAAACCTTTGCCGGCGAACCGGATTTCTTCTGGTCGCCGATCAACACGCTCGAAGACGTGATGGGCGACGAGCAGTTCCATGCCGCGGGTGGCATCGTGAACGTACCCGACGGCCAGGGCGGCATCCCGATGGTCGCGTCGCCCGCCGATTTCCACGGCACACCGTGGCAACCGCGTTCTCCCGCACCGCAACTGGGTCAGCACACCGCCGAAGAGCTCGACGAACTGGCCCAACGTCAGCGGACGAAGCGCTCGACGTAGGGAGCGAAGCGACGGCGCAGGTCGTCCTTGTCGAGGCCGAGATCTTCGGGGTGGTAGGCGACCTTGCCCAACCGTCCGCGCGCATGTCCTGCCAGGTAATCGGCGACGGCCTTACGGGACTCCTCGTTCGGCCGATATCCCGCGGTGTCCCATACCCGTTGCACCATGGCCAGATCGTCGGCCATGAAGTCGTCGAACCGCACGTCGATCGTGCGGTCCTGCGGCAGCAGGTGATGATCGCGCAGGCACGCCGACAGCATCTCGTCGATGCGGGTGATCCAATACTCGGCGACGGTGTGCACGTCGACTTTGTCCACGCTCATCCGCATCGTGTAGGTCATCATCGTGGCCATCGAGACCGCGACGTCGACGGGGTCGCGGTGGGTGATGATGAACGTGGCGTCGGGAAAGACATTGAGCAGCGGCGTGAACTGTTCGAGGTGCTGCGGGCTCTTCAGGATCCAGCGCCGGCGGTATCCGTCCTGATGCGTGAGGACGGCCAGCATCATGCGCAGGAATTGATACCCCGGGGTCTGGTCGTTGTCGCGCAGGTAATCCGACCACCGTGGCAGGTGGGTGAGCGTGGTGAAAAAGCCGCTGGCGAAGTCCTGCACCATCAGACCGATGTCCTCGTGGATGTGGTCGATGGTCATCTCGTGCATCAGCTGGAAATAGGGCATGAGCGTGTTCGAGATGTTGAGCGCGTCGCCGGTGCGCTGCCTGCGCGGCTCGATCGTGCCCTCCTCGCCGGGCGCGGGCAACGGCTCCTGAGCCTCCCAGTAGGGCAACGACCGTAGCGCCGGGTCGGCGGCCAGCAGGCTGTGCAGGTGGGTCGTCCCCGTGCGGGGCAGGCCCGCGATCACCATCGGGGCCGCGATCTCGATGTCGAAGATCTCCGGATGCCTCTTGAGATGGTCGATGACCCGAAGCCGTCCCTTCAGAAACGTCAGCATCAACGAGAAGGCGTAGGTACGCCCGAAATCGGTGAACTCCGGGAGCTCGTCGAACGCCCTCAGCAGCACCGACATTCGCTCGCGGTAGTCCTGTTCGCCGAAGTCGGTGAGGCCGGTCTGGGCCGACGCCTGCTCATGCAGTGCGTCCGCCGTGAGGGGGCAATACGGGGCCATGGCGGACATGCCGTCGATGATCGCCTGGGCCTGTGGCGAGAACGTGGGACGGGCCAGGTCCGTGATGTGGACGACGTCGGGAGCTGTCACAGACCGGACGGTACAAGGGCATTACAGATTTTACAAGGAACGTTGTGCTGTAAGTTGAGTGCTGCCTATGATGCCGGCTATGTCTTTCCCGGAAAGTGCGGCCGCGTGGCGCGAATTGCTTTCTGCGTTCTCGGAGTTCGACAGTCTGTTCTCGGAGGGGCCGAAGGCGGTCCGCGGCCCGGTGGCGGTCGCGGAGGGCTATCAGAATCTGGCGACCATGCTTGCGCTGTCGCTCGACATGAACTTCTTCGCCGACCCTGTCGCGCCACGCTTCATCGATCTGCTCACGCCGTTCCGGCCCGATCGGCGGTGGGGTGGAGACAACACCGACTGCTACTACAGCTACGCCGTGGTGGACCCGCGCCGGACGTACCGGGTCAGTGGCGTGCCCAATGACAGCGCGATGTACTCGATCACGGTGTACAACGAACCCGAGCCGGGGGCGTGGCCCAACCGCACCGTCGGACTTCTCTATGACACGGATATGGGCCTCGACGACGACGGTCGGTTCGCCTGCGTGCTCGGCCCCGAGCGTCCCAGCGGCTACAGCGGACCGTTCATCGAGCTCTCCGAGGATGCGCGCGGCATCCTCACCCGCGACTACCACGAACATCCGCAGACCGGGCGACGAGTCGAGTGGTCCGTCGAGGTCATCGATCATGCCGGGCAACCGGTGATTCCCCTGAAGACCGATGCGGCCGTGGCCACGTCGCTGCGGGCCACGCTGCGCTCGGCCCAGGACATGTACGCGTTGATTCCGCTGATCCTGGTGGAGCGCACGCCCGAGGTCATGCCGGACGGCCAGTCGTTGACCGCCAACACTCTGGCGCCGCCGTATCGTGCCGGCGGCGCCACGTTCGGGTACTCGATGCAGGACGCCTGCTACAGCCTGGGCGGCTTCTCGCTCGAACCCGGTGAGGCGCTGGTCATCACCACCACACATCCGCGGTGCCGGTTCTGGAACCTCACGCTGTGGAACCAGTACATGGCGGCACTGGACGTCGAATACGGCAGGGCAGGCATCAATTCCGGCACGGCGCGCCCCAATGCCGACGGTACGACGACGATCGTGATCAGCCGCGAACTTCTCGAGCATCCGAACGCGATCTCGACAAAAGACCATCCAGAAGGACTGATGTCGTTTCGCTGGTTCCATGCCGACGAACTACCCGAGCATCCGAAAACCGTCGTCGTACCGATCGCCGAGGCGCCGCGCACCGTCGGCTGATCACCCCACGATGGGACCGATCCATTGCCGTAGGTAGTTGCGCAGCCGCACTCCGGTGCGCGGGGGATCAGTGGGTGCGATCACCATCGACTGAATCATCCGCAGTAGGAATTCCACCAGATCGTTCATCCGGGCACCTGTGAAACCCAATGCCGCCCAGTCGATGTGCGTGTGCTCGAGCATGATCCTCGAACGGCTGACCGCCGGCGGCATCACCATCTGCCTGCTGACCAGACGCATGCGATCCGTCTCCAGCAGCAGGGCCAGCAACGGCTCCTCGGGCAGGCGCTCGATCAGATAGGCGACCGCTTCGACGAGCAGATCGGTGGCGTCGTCCATCTCGGCGGTCAGTACCGCGATCCGCGACGTCCAGCCGTCGAGAGCGACTTCGGCGGCGGCGGCGAGCAGCTCCTCGGTGGACGCGAAGTGGCGATAGACGGTGGGGCGGGTGACCCCGAGGTCGGTCGCGATGGCCGAGAGCGTGGTGCCCTGCGGTCCTCGGCGCTCGATACTGGCGATCGTCGCATCGAGGATTCGTTTGCGCGCCTCTCTGTCATCGGCGGGCGGCGCGCTGGCCCAGCCCTTACGGCCCATCGACGCACCTCGTCGCGCGACACAACATACACACAGCGTAGAGGTGTCAAATGAGTCTGGCCAGTCGGTGCTTTACAGATTAGGCTGAAAATGTCACGCTCTCTGGATGGGGTATTCCGCCGCAGACGAGTCATTCACCCACCAGCTGCCTCGGCCGTTCGACGAGGTGCACCACCCGGACTCCACCTGGTCGGACCGGTGCTACTTCTTCGCCGCCTCGCCCGACGGCGACCTAATGCTGGCGTCCGGATACGGAAACAATCCCAATACCAGGTCGGGCCTCGGCTACGTCAAGGTGACGTTCGCCGACGGCCGCCACTACGACCTGCTGGCCGGCCGACCGGTCGACGGCGGTGGGCGCGCCGATGTCGGCGCGGGGCCGATGCGATGGACGTGTGTCGAGCCGCTGAAGAAATGGAAGCTGGAGGTCGAACCCAACAACTCCGGGATCGCCTGCGAGTTGTACTACGAGCCCACCGCCCCGATGTGGGAGCTGCTGCCGCTCAAGGTCACCGGAAAGAACGGCCGCATCGTCGCGGACATGTACCACATGAAGGAACCCGGGAAGTGGACCGGCTGGGTGCAGGTCGAGGGCGAACGCATCTCGATGGACGGATTTCACGGCGGCCGTGACCGTACGTTCGGCGTTCGTGTGGCCGACGAGATCGACTTCTGGCTCTGGCTCGATGCGGGGTTCGAGGATCGCGCGATCGAGGCATGGATCTTCGAGACTGCCGACGGCACGGTGACGTATGTCGACGGCGGCATCACGCACAACGACGGCACGCTGTCGAAGCGGTTCGTCGCGATCGAGCACGACGTCGAGTTCGACGGCGACCGCAAACGGCCGGCGCGGGCCGTGCTCGTCTTCACCGACGAGGACGGCACCCAGTACCGCGTCACCGCGGACACGCCGAACCGGCACGTGAACGCCTATTACGGGCTTCCGATGTCGAAGTGCACCTACGAAGACCTCGGCGGCGGTGCGTATTTCATCCACTTCCTCTGGGACAGCAATGACCGCGAGGAGCTGGTCGAGAACGAGGACAAGGCGATGGCCGTCGATCAGCTGATGCGCTTCGACTTCGACGGCCGAACCGGATGGGGCATCTTCGAGATTCTCATGGGGGGAGACGCCTATCCCCGATACCCGAACTGGGCGCCGATGGACATGTCGAAGTTCAAGCAGGACCGCAGAGCCGTCGACCGCGGGGCTACCAAGGAAGCTCCGCGGCGATGACCTACGGCGACGACGTTCGCGACAGGCTCACCGGCTGGCTGCGCACTCAGCTGCCCGATCACGACGACGTGCGGCTCGAGGGGCTCGATCGCGTCGAGTTCGGCCATTCGGCCGAGATGATGGTGGTGACGATCGTCACGAGCGCAGGCACGCGCGACGTGGTGATCCGGCTGCGACCGCGGCCGCCGGCGTTGCTCGAACCCTACGACCTGACAAGGCAATTCACCGTGTTGCGGGCGTTGAAGGGCTCGACCGTGCGGGTACCACGGGCGTTGTGGCTCGAAGACGTCGGCGATGTGCTCGGCAGGCCGTTCTTCGTGATGGAACGGGTGCCGGGCACCGTGTACGAGATGGAGGCGCCACAATCACCCGAGGTCAGTGCCGCTTCAGTGAAGCGGATGTGCGAAGGCATGGCCGAGCAACTCGCCGCGATTCATACGGTGGACATCGCAGCCGCCGACCTGGAGTCCCTGGATGACGGGCACACCCACCTGGACCGTGAGATCGAGCACTGGTCTGCCGAGATGGCCAGGGTCAAGCGTGGCACCCTGCCCGCGCTCGAGCGACTGCTGGGGGAACTCAAGGACAGTCAACCGCAGCCGTCCCCTGAGATGACCCTGGTACACGGCGATGCCAAGCCGGGCAACTTCGCGTTCGTCGGCGACGAAGTGAGCGCGGTGTTCGACTGGGAACTGACCACGGTCGGCGACCCGATGACCGATATCGGATACCTGGAGTTGTTGTGGCGCATGCCCGTCGGAATCCCGAGCCACGAGGCGGCGCTGGCCATCGACGATGTCATCGCGCACTATGCGGCGCAGAGCGGCCTGCCCGTCGCGAACCGCGAGTGGTACCGGGCCTTCAATGCGTTCAAGCTCGCGGTGATCAATCTGATCGGCTCACGGCTGTTCGACGACGGGGTCACCGACGATCAGCGCTTCATGCTGAACGCCTACGGCATACCGATGTTCACACAGATGGGGCTGACCGATCTCGGCGTTGCCGAACACCTCGAGGACGGCCCGGTGCTGCCCAGCGAGGAGCGGATGAAGGCCGCGCGGTCCACGCGCTAGGCATCAAAGCCGTTCCTCGAGCAGTCCGACCGAGTCGAGATCCTCGATCGCCTGCGTGGTGCTCGCCATGGCGGCAAGGGATACGTCGATCGGCTGCCACTGCGATCCCATCGCGGCGGTCGATGCGGCGGCGATCCAGGAGTACACGGCGAACAGCCGGTACTGCTCCTGCGCGGTGGCCGCATCGAGGTCGACGCCGTTGTCTGCGAGCGCGGATCGATAGCGGGCGAGTAGCGACTGCTCCTCGGCGCGCCGCGTCTCGATCGGCAGCGAATTGCACAGGAAATAGCCGACATCCCGCACTCCGGGACCGCGGCCCGCGACCGCCCAGTCGTAGAAACCGGTGCGACGCCCGTCGACGAACAGATTCCCGCTGTGGGTGTCGCCGTGGATCAGGGTGCGCTCACCCTCGGCGAACAGTGCGACGATATCGAGCGACCGCGACGCGTAGAGGTCACCGAGGCGGCGGAACACCGCGGGCATGTCGTCGGCGAACTGGTCGAGCGCCGAGACAATGAACTGTGCTCGGCGGGAAGCAGTTTCGGAATCCGCAGGCTTGCGTCGCATTCCCGAAGGAGTGCGTAACCACTCGAGGTCGTGGCCTGCGAATGTGGCGTGCAGCGTGGCGAGCTCATCCATGGCCGAGGCGGCGACCTCGACGATGTCGTCGTCGCCCGGGGTGGGGAAGCGACACCCCGACGCGGTGAGGTCCTCGAGCACCATCACGAATGAGCCGTCGGACGCGTCGAAGTCGGAATGCCACGCCCGCGGCGCCCGTACGGGAAGCCGGCCGCCCACTTCGGCGTAGAGCCGCGCTTCGGCCACGCCGAGACCGATCTGGCGCAGGAACGTGCGCTGTTCGTCGGCGAAGGGCTGCAGCTTGACGAACATGGTCTCCGGGATGTCCGACGGCGCACTCAACCCCACCCGCGCGCGTCCGGTGGTGCCGGAATGGGCGTCGAGGACCTCGACTGCCTCCACGCGGGTGTTCAGCACGTCGGTGAACCATTGCGGGGTCAGTTCGTCGACGCCTGCCGGGATGGTCACTGTGCACTCTCGGGAGCGTGGTGCTTGACGCGGGCAGCGTGCCGGAGCTGATCCAGGAAGTCGTCGTCATCGTCGCTGTGCACCACGTAATGCGAAATCGCCACGCGCACCGCCGTCGATACCGCTAGGGCAGGATCAGGCCCCTGCGCGAGCCGTTCGAGTCGCTGCCGCATCAGCGGGATGACCCGCGACAGCCGCTTGATCACCTGCGCGGGTTCGATGTCGATCATCCGCAGCCCCGGGTAGGACTGCTGGTAGTCCACGATGACCCGCAGCGCGGCATCGAGCTTCTCGCACGCGGGCAGGTCGGCGGTCGCTTCGGAGACCGCACGTTCGTAGAACTGCCGCTCCCACACCACGAAGGCTTCGAGCAGGTCGCGCTTGGAGGCGAACCACCGATAGAGCGTGGGGCGTGACACCCCGGCCTGCGTGGCGACCTCCGACAGGCTGAGCTTGGTCATGCCGTTGCGGCCGAGAACCTCGGCGGTGGCGGCGAGGATTCGCTGACGCGTCGAGGTGTCGGCCTCGACCCACGATTCCTCCATCGGCATAGCTTTACAAATTTTTGGTGAAGTGTCACGCTAATTCTGTGACAGCCCCAACGGTGCAGGCACGTGAATTCAGTCGATTCGACATCACGTCGCACGACTTCTGGAGTCGGCCCTTCGCAGCCCGCGACGAGATTTTCGCCCAGTTGCGCGCCGGCGGCGGGCTCACGTGGCATCGACCCTTCGACTCGCTGTTCGATATGGAAGAGCCCGGGTTCTGGGCGCTCACGCGGCGTGCCGACATCGCGTTCGTGAGCCAGAATCCGGATCTGTTCACCTCCGCCCAAGGGGTGGCGCTGAACCCCATGCCTGCCGAGATCCAACGCTTCGCGTCGTTCTTCCTGAGCATGGATCCGCCGCAGCACACGGTGTACCGAAGGCTGATCAGCTCGGCGTTCACGCCGCGCAACGTCCGCCAGATCGAGGAGCAGATCCACCGCAACGCCGTCGCGATCGTCGACGATCTGGTCGGCGCGGGCGACGTGGACTTCGTGGCCGCCTGCTCGGCGCGGCTGCCCATGCTGACCATCATGGACATGCTCGGCGTGCCGACGGCCGATCAGCCGGCGGTGGCGTATGCCGCCGAGAAGCTGTTCGGCATGAGCGACGACGAGTACGCCACGCCGCAGGAGCGGGCCGAGGATCCGATCGCGCAGATCACGCTGCTGTCCAACACCGGGATCGAGCTGGCGCAGTTCCGGCGCAAGAATCCGGGCGACGATCTGATGACCGCGATCGTCGACGCCGAAGTAGACGGACACCGGCTGACGGACGAGGAGATCGGCGCGTTCCTGATTCTGTTGGCCTCCGCAGGCAACGACACCACCAAGCAGTCCACCACCCACGCGATGCTGGCGCTGGTTGAGAACCCGGCTCAGCGGGACTGGCTGACGGCGGATTTCGAAAACCGAATCGGTCCCGCCGTCGAGGAATTCGTGCGGTGGTCCTCACCGGTGCTGCAGTTCGCCCGCTTTGCGACCGAGGACACCGAGATCAACGGTCAGCCGGTGTGCAAGGGCGACAAGGTCGGGCTGTTCTACTGCTCGGCCAACAGGGATGAAGCCGTTTTCGCCGATCCGGGGGTGTTCGACCTTTCGCGTTCACCCAATCCGCACCTCGGCTTCGGCGGTGGTGGCCCGCACTTCTGCCTTGGCAACCAGCTGGCCAGGGCCGAGCTGCGAAATCTGTTCCGCGAGTTGCTGACTCGATTGACCACCGTCGAGTTCGGTGAACCCGACCTGCTCTACAGCAACTTCGTCCACGGCGTCAAGCGCCTACCTGCCTTCGTTCGTTAGGAGTGACCGTGAAGGTGGAAGTCGATCTGGACAAGTGCACGGGCCACGGCATCTGCGAATCGATCGCCGAGGAGGTGTTCGAGGTGTCCGATGACGGCGTGGTGGTGATCCACGACAGCGAACGGCCCGAAGCCGATCGCGATCGGATGCAGCAGGCCGTGACGCAGTGTCCCGTGTCGGCTTTGCGCCTCGCCGACTGAGCAAGCCGCCGCGTGGCGTCGATTGGGTCTATCGTTTGTCAATGCGGTGGATTCAACTCGGGTTCGCACTGCTTGCGGTCACGTTCACGTTGGGCGCACTGGCTGGTCAGCGCACTACCCCGGAGGCCCTCGACGAGATCACCCGGGTGGCAGACTCCGCCCCCGCCACCACCGTGGCCAGCGTCGCGCGACCGGACGCCGGACTGGCGGGCGACGCGATCGTCGCCGCAGCGGCACACAGCGTTGTCAAGGTCAGCAGCCTCGCGTACTCCTGTGAAAAGGTGATGGCCGGCAGCGGGTTCGTCATCGCACCGGGCCGGGTGATGACCAATGCGCATGTGGTGGCCGGCGCGGACAACGTCACGGTGTCGGTGGACGGTCACGAACACGATGCCACCGTGGTCGCGTTCGATTCCAGCGACGACATCTCCATCCTGAATGTGCCCGATCTGCAGGCGCCACCACTGGACTTCGCTCAGGACATCGCGTTGACGGGCACCGACGCCGTCGTGCTGGGATATCCCGGTGGTGGCCCGTTCGTCGCCTACCCGGCGCGGGTCCGCGAGGTCATCGAGCTCAAAGGCCCGGACCTCTACCGGGTGTTGCTGGTCCGCCGCGAGGTCTACACGATCAGGGGGATCATGCAGCGGGGCGATTCCGGCGGGCCGCTGATCGACCGAGACGGTCGGGTGCTCGGGATGAGTTTCGCTGCGGCGGCCCATGATCCGGAAATCGGTTTTGTCCTCACCGCCAAGCAGATTTCCGATCACGCCGCCGAGTCGGGTGCATCGGAGCCGGTCGCGACCGGCGCGTGCGTGCCCTGACGGCTCACCGGCCGGGCATCGGACGGACCAGCACGGACTCCTGGATGGCGCCGACCGGGCCGGACTCGTCGAACAAGGTGCCGATCGTGGTGCCGATCCCGTCGGGCCCATAGTTGGTCTCGGCGCGGATCCCGATCCACTCACCCACCGGGATTCGGTGCACGTGCACGACGAGGTCGGTGTTCATGAATGTCCACCGACGGATGTCGAGCTTGGTGCCGATGCCGTTGGCGTCGTCGGCGACGGCGAACAACCGCTGCAGCGGGGTCATGGTCTCGCCCTTGACGAGGTCGACCTCCGGGCGGATCCACGACTCCCCGGGCCCGTCGCTCATCGGCGCGGTCAACCACCGCCAGTCGAGGCTGTGCACGTAGTTGCGGTCCCAGTCCTTCTTCATGTCGCGGCTGCGCGCCTCGGCAAGCGGTCGCAGCGGTGCCGCCGAGGTGTGGACGATCTCGGCAGTGTCGATGGTCTTCAGTCGCCATCCGCTGGCCCGTGCCACCGCCCGTGGTGCGCCGTCACGTCCCGGGGCCGACATCTCGGCGCTGACCAACTCGATCTGCTTGCCGGAGCGCTCGATTCGAGATCGCACCCACAGGTCGCCCTCGGCGGGAACCGCGCCAAGCAGGTCGATCATCACCCGGCTCAGGCGGGTGTCGTCGCGGACTTCGCAGTTCTCGAGCGCGCGCACCAGCAGGGCCGAGGGGGGCGCACCGTGTTGTATCTCGGCCGACCACGTGCTGCGCACCAGATCGGTCGCCGCGAACTTTTCGCCCTGCGGGTCGGTGCCGTCGACCAGTTCGTAGTAGGAGTCGCTCACGGCAGCCCGGCCCCGGGGACGTCGACCGTCATCGCGTCGAGGCGAGACTTCTTCGTCCCGATCAGCCGCTGCGGATACGCGTCCGTGCTGGAGAGCAGGAACAGCGTGCGTCGCTCCGGACCGCCGAGCGCGCAGGCGATCGCGACCCGGTCGGCCATGTCGATGCGGTCGGTGACCACACCTCCTTCAACGATCCGCTCGAACTGATGGGCCAGGGTCATCGCCGCCCACACACCGCCGTCTGCGTCGAGACAGATTCCGTCCGGCGGTCCGTCCAGGCCGTCGGTGAAGGTCCTTCGGTCACTCAGCGATCCGTCGGAGCCGATGGTGAACGCGGTCAACCGCCGACCGGTCGACTCCGCGACGATCAGAGCGCCGTCCGGTGTGATGACCATGCCGTTGGGGAAGTCGAGGTTCTCGGCGACGATGACGACCGAACCGTCGGGATCGACCCGCGCGATGACGCCGCCTTCGCGCGCCTGGGATCCGACGTATGCGCGTCCGGAGACGTCGACGACCATATCGCCGAGGTCGGCAGGCACGAGGTCGGACAGATCGGCGACCGGTTCGACGGTGTACCCGTCGTAGCGCAGCAGCTGGCGACGCGCACCGGACGCGATCAGCAGCGTCCCGTCCGGCCGAAAGCCCAAGCCAGAGGGGTGGTGGCCGGGGAGCGGCAGGGTCGTTCGGTCGCCAAGCCGGTTGACCGTGTGCACCGCCTCGCCCAGCATGTCGGAGAACCACAGCAGCCCCTCGAACCAGCGCGGGCCCTCGCCGAAGCAGAAACCTTCGGTCAGTGTCGTCAGCGTGTCGGCACCTTTACAAATCACGCCACAAGTGTCACGCTCGCAGGGTGCGACTGTCAACTAGGTGCTGGTCTTGAAGACGTTCTACGGCCACACGCTTCTCTATCTACACGAGACGATTGCGCTGGGCGAAGGCCGAAGTGATCGGTTCACAAGCGTCTTCGGCACCCTCTACCAGCCGATGATGGAAGATCTCGGTGCGCGCTTGTTCGCGATGTGGGAGACCACGCCGTACAACGGGCACTGGCCGCAGGTGACGATCATCTGGGAGATCGATGCCTTTTCCGACTATGCGCGCATCGGACGTGCGCAGGCACCGGGCGGCAGCCACGCGGAGGCCGCCGGGAAATGGTCGACGTATCTGGCCGAAATCCGGGCATCGGGCGAGGGCCGGATCATGTACGCCGGAAAGTTCAACCGGACACTGGCCCAGTTGCAGGAGGCCGACTTCGGTGCAGGGCTGGTGATTCAGGAGATCATGCAGACCAAGCCGGGGCGCCAGGACGATTACATCCGTGAGCTCGAACGGCTGTACGTGCCGTGGTCGGAGCGCACCGGAAAGCGTTGGCTCGGTTCGTTCATCACGACGTTCCGGTTCAACGAGGTGATCCACTACTGGGCGCTGGACGGCGACTGGGACTGCTTCGAGAACCACTATCCGTCGTGGAAGGACAGCCCGCCGGCGGAGATCGTCACCTGGATGAGTGTGGCGCCCGCACTGCGCGACGGCTGGGAGGACTCGATTTTGCAGGCGCTACCCCCGTCCCCGCTGCGATGAACTCCCACGCGACGCGGACGGCGGCCGACTTCTCCTACGACCCCTTCGACCCTGCGGTGATGGCCGATCCGCCGTCGTATTACCGGGTGCTGCGTGACGAACATCCGGTGTATTACATCGACAGGTGGGACACCTATGCGTTGTCGCGTTTCGACGACATCTGGCAGGTGTTGGGGATCAATGACGGAACGTTCGTCGCCTCAGAGGGAACCCTCCCCGCGGCAACGGTTTTGGCGACGCGAAACGACGGGCCGGTGGCCGATCCGCCGCTGCACCCGCTGCCGTTCCATGCGAACTTCGATGCCCCGATCTATGACTCGGTCCGCCGCTGCACGTCCGGTCAGTTCCGGCCCAAGCCGGTGGCGAGCTGGGCGGACCGGATCCGAACCCTTGCCAACGAGCGACTCGACGAACTGCTGCCGCGCGGCACGTTCGATCTGACCCAGGACTACGGCGGCATCGTCGCCGCCTCGGTGGTGTGCGAATTGGTCGGGCTGCCAGTCGATCTGGCGCCTGAGGTATTGGCGACGGTCAATGCCGGGAGCCTGGCCGAACCGGGCAGCGGCGTGGAGGTGGGCAACGCCAGGCCCGGCTATCTGGAGTACCTGGTGCCGATCATCGAACGCAGGCGCGCAGGTGCCGGTGACGCACAGCCGATCGCCGACAACCTCATCGGCTACCGCCTTCCCGACGGTTCGCCACTGACTGACATGGAGGCAGCCGTGCAGATGCTCGGCGTCTTCATCGGTGGCACGGAAACCGTCCCGAAGATCGTGGCGCACGGGCTCTGGGAGCTGGGCCAGCGCCCCGACCAGTTGACGGCCGTGCGCTCGGATCTGGATGCCAACGTTCCCGTCGCACGCGAGGAGATGATCCGGTACTGCGCACCCGCGCAATGGTTTGCGCGCACCCTGCGTAAGCCGTTCACCCTGCACGGCACGACGATGAATCCCGGCCAGCGGGTCATCACCCTGTTGGCATCGGCCAACCGCGACGAGCGCGAGTACCCCGATCCCGACGAGTTCGTGTGGGACCGGCGCATCGAGCGTCTGCTCGCATTCGGCCGAGGTCAGCATTTCTGCCTCGGGGTGCACATGGCCCGCCTCGAGATCGCGGTCATGGTGACGGAATGGCTCAAGCGCGTGCCGGATTGGCGGATAATCACCGAGGGCGCCGCGCGCCCGCCGTCGAGTTTCCAGTGGGGCTGGAACAGTGTCCCTGTCGAGTGCCAGGCGGAGGGTCTGTGACATGTGGGCGTACCGACTCGTCGCACCGTATACCTTTGAACGACTGGATGTTTCCGACAAGACCGCAGATGACCTGGAAGACCGCCAGGTCCTGTTGCGCTTCATGGCCGCGGGAGTGTGCGGTAGCGACCTGCCGCCGTTCCGTGGTGTGCGGGGCAAGATCGCAGGCGATGCCGGGCGCAATGCCGCCGAGATGGTGGGCTTCCCGGTGCACGAAGTCGTCGGCGAAGTGCTGGCGAGCCGTCATGCCGAGCACCGGGTCGGGGACCGGGTCGTCGGCTGGGCCTCGGGATTCGACGGTCTGTCCGGTCTCGTGGTCGCCGACGGTGAGGGTCTTGCACCCTACGACCCCGCATTGAGCCCACAGCACGCCGTCGCGCTGCAACCACTGGCGTGCGTTCTGTACGCCATGGAGCAGCTGGACGGCCTGGCGGGTCAGCACGTCGCCGTCATCGGCCAGGGCTCGATCGGCCTGTTGTTCTCCTATGCGGCAAAGGCTCTGGGCGCGCGGCATGTGACCGGTGTCGATCCCGTCGATCGAGATACCATCGGCAAGGAGTTCGGTGTCGACACCATCATCCGGGCCACCAGCGACCGGTGGGTGAGTCACCTGGAACCCAGTGATCGGCCGGATATCGTGATCGAGGCCGTCGGCCACCAGGTCGCGACCCTGGGCCATGCGATAGACGCCGCGGCACCGGGTGGCACGGTGCTGTACTTCGGCGTGCCCGATGACGACAGCTATCCGATCAGCATGCGCGCCATGCTGCGCAAGAACCTGACGCTGCGCTCCGGTGTGACGCTCGATCGACGACGAGTCCTGCTCGCTGCCAACGAGTTCACCAATGACCATCCGGAGCTGTTGGCCGCGTACGTCACCCACACCTTCGATGTCGACGGTGTGCAAGAGGCGTTCGACCTGGCGTGCAGGCCTGTCCCGGAACGCGTGAAGATCGCGATCACGGCATGACCAGCAGATTGCAGGACGCTCTGGCCGCCAGGCGGCACGTCTGGGGCGGATGGGTGGTGGGCCCGACCACCATGGGCCCCGAGGAGTTCGCCCGCGCGGGCTACGACTACGTCGGATTCGACGTCCAGCACGGCTATCTCGACGATGCCGACGCGGCGCTGCTGTTGCGCCGGCTGGAGTACGTGCCGATCGCGACCGCGGTGCGGCTG
>CAZOIX010000021.1:0-14902 GCA_964579685.1 uncultured Mycobacterium sp. | reverse complement strand
CTGTGGCGGGAGGGCACGGCGGTCTCCGACACCGTCGACGGTGACGCGTACCCGGTGCACAAAGCAGCGAGCGCCGAGTCGTCAGACTATGGCGACCCGCAGCGCACGGCCGAGGGGGCACGGCAACAGAACATCCGCGCGGTGGCGGCACGGCTCACGAAGCTTGTCGATGACTCCTCACCCCAGGTCGTGTTTCTTGTCGGCGAGGTGCAGTCTCGGCACGACCTCACAGCGGATCTCCCAGACCGGGTCACGTCGCGGGTCGTCGAGCTTGCGGTCGGCGCGCGACACAGCGGCTTTGACAATGCTGCCCTGCAGCACGCGATCGAGCAGGAGTTCCAACGCCACCGGGTGAGGGTGATCGACGACGCCGCGCAGCGGTTCAGCGCCGAGATCGGGCGCGGTTCGGGGTTGGCGACACAGGGACTCGACGGTGTGACTGCTGCCCTGCGGGCCGGCGCGGTCGACACCTTGATCATCGGCGATCTCGGCGATGCGACTGTGGTCGCGGACGACGATATCGCGGTCGTCGCTCCCAACCCGAATGTCCTGTCCGAACTCGGCGCCGCGCCGACGCAGACGCTGCGCGCAGATGAGGCACTGCCCATGGTCGCCATCGCCACCGACGCATCGCTCGTGCGGACCGACGAGCGTATTTCGCCCGATGACGGCATCGCGGCGGTCCTGCGCTACGCCCTGCCCTGATTCGGTCAGCGGGCGCCGACCAGGTTGGCCAGCGCCGCGACCGGGGTGTCGTCGAGATGCTGGCAGAGATGCAGGGCATCGTCGAACACTTGGTGGGCCCCGGCGTTCTCCAGTTCACACTTGGAGACTCCGCCGCTGAGCAGCGCGATGGTGACGACACCGGCCCGCTTGCACGCCTCGACGTCCCACACCGCATCGCCGACGAAGACCGCATGCGAAGCATCCACCCCTGCGCGGTCGAGCGCGACGTTGATGATGTCGGGGTGGGGTTTGGCGGTGTCCACGTCCGCCGAGGACGTCATCGCGGATACCAGGTGATCGCAATCCAGCACATCGCGCAGGATCGCGAGCTCGTCTTCGGGTGCCGATGTCGCCAAAACGGGCTGGACACCTAGCTTTTCGACGGCTTCCAGTAGTTCGCGCGCACCGGGCAACGGCCGCAGTAGCGACACGGTCTCCTCGTAGTAACCGGAGTGGAGTTCCTTCGCGTGGGCGCGGGTGTCCTCGTCGGCACCTGGTGCAAGTGTCGCAACGAGGGACGTGCCGTCCATGCCGATCGAGCGGTGGATACGCCACGCGTCAACCGGCAGGCCGATCTCGGCGAACGCCCGTGTCCATGCGGCAACGTGCAGATAGTTCGAGTCGACCAGGGTTCCGTCGATGTCGAACAGCACCGCAGCCACGGCGGGGCGCTTGCGCCGGCTCACGATCGCTGGCGGTCGTGTGGGGTGGACGGCTGTTCCGTCGCCGTGTCCGCGCGCACCTCCTCCGCCTTGCCCGGTGCGGGCTCGGCGGTACTTCCTTTCGGGTCCAAGCGCTCGACCCGTTCTCGCTGCGCGTCCAGCTCCTCGCGAGAGGTCGTCACGGCTTCGCGATGGCTGCGCGCGGTGTCCTGCAGGCGCGCGGCCTCGGCGGCCTTCGCCTCGGCTTCTGCCTGCGCGGCCTTGGCCCGTGCCTCGGTTTCGTTCGCGATGGCCTCACGCTTCTCGAGATGTTGGCTCCGCTGCCCGATTTCGCCGCGCAGTCGTCCGGCCTCGGCGCGACGGCGAGCGTTGCGCGCGCTCCACGCAACGATCGCGATGACGACGATCGCCGCGATGGCGACAATGATCCAGATCATGGCATTGCGGTCCATGTCGGCTCCTTCGATCCGTCCCCGGGTCACGACGATTGACGAACCCGCTAATTGCCCGGTGTGCCCGCCTGCTGAGGCGTCTAAACAGACGCGGGGCGACCAGCGCCTGTACCGGGACCGCTGTCACCGTCCGGCTAGCTCATTTGCCTAATTTGCATGCCTATGTTGACTTTTTCGAACTATCAAGATCGGTCGCGGTCGATAAATACCCAGTACATACCCCACTATGAAATTCTCAACGTCTCCGTGTTGCGATATTTTGGCAAATGCCTCATTATTTGCGGAGGCACACCACACGAGAGAGGTCAGAGGTGGCGCACGATTCGCTTCGAGTACTGGTGCTCGGACTCAACTACTCTCCCGAACCCACCGGAATCGCGCCGTACACATCCGGCTTGGCCGACGGCCTCGCCGCCAGGGGACATCGGGTAACGGTCCTCACCGGACTGCCCCACTACCCCCGGTGGCAGGTCACCCATGGCTACGAAAAGGGTGCGGACACCGGGCCCGACACCAACCCTCGGGTCATCCACCTGCCCCATCACGTGCCCTCACCGCCGCGCATGCGCGGTCGCATCGCCATGGAACTCAGCTATGGTCGCGGCCTCTTGCGGACAGACTGGGGCGCACCCGATGTGGTCGTCGCCGTCACCCCTGCCCTGCTCGCGACCGCGGCAGCAATCGCCAAATCCCGTGCAACGCGCAACCGTCCGCCGGTGGGAATCTGGGTACAGGACCTCTACGGACTGGGGGTCGCCGAGACCGGTGCAGGCAACGGGCTGGCAGCCGGCGCGATCGGCCGCGTCGAGAGAACTGTGCTGCGGTCCGCCGATCAGGTGGCCGTCATCCACGACCGATTCGGGACCCACGTGGTGGACGCGTTTGGTGTCTCCCCGGACCGGGTCAGCGTGATCAGGAACTGGACCCACCTGCGGCCCCTGGACCGCTGCGCCCGCGACGAGGCCCGCCGCAGTTTCGGCTGGACCGACGACGAGGTGGTGGCCCTGCATGCGGGCAACATGGGCGCCAGGCAAGCGCTGGAGAATGTCATCGCCGCCGCAGCGGCGGCCGAATCTGCTGCGAAGCCAGTGCGATTCGTGCTGATGGGCGACGGCAACCAGCGAGCCAAACTCGAGCAGCTGGGCACAGGGATCTCGACCCTGGAGATGATCGCACCCCTGCCGGACGCACGGTACCGCGAGGCGCTGCTCGCGGCCGACGTCTTGCTGGTCAACGAGAAGGCCACTGTCGGCGACATGGCGGTGCCGAGCAAGATCACGTCGTACTTCACGTCGGGGAACCCGGTCATCGCGGCCACCCGCGCCGACAGCATCACCGCCGCAGAGATCGAGACGTCCGGCGGCGGCTTGGTGATCCCGCCCGAGTCTCCTGACGATCTGCTCGCGGCGGTGGAAAGGCTCGGCCGCGACAGGGCATTGGCCGAACGCCTCGGCAAGGCCGGCATGGACTTCTGCACCCGCACGCTGTCGCAGACGACCGCTTTGGACCAGTTCGAGCAGTGGGTCCACCGACTCGCAGCGACCCCGACGGGACGCCGCACCGACAATCGAGGAGTACTCCAGGCATGACGAAACGCGCTCTCATCACCGGTATCACCGGCCAGGACGGCTCGTACCTCGCCGAACTCTTACTCCGCAAGGGCTATGAGGTGCACGGTCTCATCCGCCGTAGCTCGACTTTCAACACGGTCCGCGTCGACCACCTGTATGTCGATCCGCACGAACCCGGCGCCAGGCTGTTCCTGCATTATGGGGATCTGAGCGACGGCGTACGGCTGGTCACCTTGTTGTCCAAGATCAGCCCCGACGAGGTGTACAACTTGGCCGCCCAGTCGCATGTGCGGGTCAGCTTCGACGAGCCCGAACACACCGCCGACACCACGGGAGTCGGTACGATCCGGCTGCTCGAGGCGGTCCGGATGGCCGGCCTCGATTGCCGGTTCTATCAGGCTTCCAGTTCCGAGATGTTCGGCGCCACACCGCCTCCCCAGGATGAAGAGACGCCGTTCTACCCTCGTTCCCCGTATGGCGCGGCCAAGGTGTACTCATACTGGATCACCAAGAACTACCGCGAGGCATACGGCATGTTCGTGGTGAACGGCATCCTGTTCAACCACGAATCACCCCGCCGCGGTGAAACATTCGTCACCCGCAAGATCACGCGCGCCGTCGCGCGTATCGCGGCGGGCCTGGAGCAGTACGTGTACATGGGCAATCTGGACGCGGTACGCGACTGGGGTTACGCGCCGGAGTACGTCGAGGGGATGTGGCGGATGCTGCAGGCCGACGAACCCGACGACTACGTACTCGCTACGGGTGAGGCCTACACCGTGCGCGACTTCCTGGCCATCGCGTTCGACCATGCGGGGCTCAACTGGGAGGACCACGTACGCTTCGACGACCGTTACCTGCGTCCTACCGAAGTGGATTCATTGATCGGCAATGCGCTCAAGGCCGAGCGGAAGTTGGGCTGGAAGCCACTTGTGCACACTCCCGAACTCGCACGCATCATGGTCGACGCCGACCGCGAGGCCCTCAAACACGCCGGGGGCCAATGGATCGACACTCCCGACCTACCGACCTGGCGTTTCAATGACTGACGGCACCGGACCGTTCACCCTCGACCGGGGTGAAACCATCTACGTGGCCGGCCACCGGGGACTGGTGGGCTCGGCGATCTGGCGGACGCTCGAGGCCCGTGGATTCGGCAATCTTGTGGGGCAATCGTCCAGCGAACTGGATTTGACCGACCGCCATGCCGTGTTTCGCTTCATCGGCGACGTGCGACCGTCGGTCATCGTCCTGGCCGCCGCCAAGGTCGGCGGGATCAAGGCCAACAACGACTTCCCCGCCGACTTCCTGTCGGAGAACGTCCAAATACAGACCAACGTGCTCGACGCCGCGACCGCGATTCGGACCCCACGTCTGCTCTTCCTCGGCTCCTCGTGCATCTACCCCAAGTTCGCGCCACAGCCGATCGCGGAGAGCGCCCTGCTCACCGGTCACCTCGAAGCGACCAACGATGCGTATGCGATCGCGAAGATCGCAGGCATCCTCCATGTCCAGGCCGTGCGCCGCCAGTATGGGTTGCCATGGATCTCGGCGATGCCGACGAATCTCTACGGCCCGCGTGACAACTTCTCGCCGACGGGCTCGCACGTGCTGCCGGCGCTCATCCGGCGCTACGACCAGGCGCTGGCTGACGGCGCGTCCATCGTGACCAACTGGGGCACGGGAGCACCTCGACGCGAGTTCCTGCACGTCGACGACATGGCCGATGCCTGTATCCACCTGCTCGAACGCTACGACGGACCCAGCCAGGTCAACGTCGGCACCGGCCGCGACATCACGATCTCGGCGCTGGCGGACATCGTCGCCGACGCCGTCGGATTCCAGGGCGACACCCACTGGGACACGTCACAGCCCGACGGGACGCCACAGAAGCTACTCGACGTCGGGCTGCTGCGCAGCACCGGCTGGGAGCCCAAAGTCTCTCTGCGCGAGGGTATCCGGTCGACAGTCGAGTGGTATCGGGCCAACCGGGCGGATGTCCGCGCGTGAGCACGGCGAATCGCTCGCTGGCCGGGTTCACCGGTGCGGGCTATGACAAGGGGCGAGGCCCGCTCACCCAAATCCTGTGGTTTGCGGTCTCGGGCCTGCTGTTGACCCATTGGTGGTGTCCCAACAACGTGCGATGCACGGTGTTGCGCTGGTTCGGAGCCCGGATCGGCGCCGGAACGCTCATACGTCATCGTGTCCGCATTCATTGGCCGTGGAAGCTTGTGATCGGCGCCAACACCTGGGTCGGTGAGGGCGCCTGGATTCTCAACCTCGAACCGGTGACCATCGGAGACGACGTCTGCATATCGCAGGAAGTGCTGCTGTGCACGGGCAGCCACGACCGGCGGTCGCCGACATTCGAGTTCGACAATGCACCCATCCGAATCGGGGACGGCGCGTGGATTGCGACGCGCGCGACCGTACTTCGCGGCACCTCTGTCGGCTGCAATGCCGTCGTCGGCGCCACCGCACTGGTGACGTCCGACGTCGCGTCCGACGCCGTCGTGCTGGCACCGCACGCTCTGGCGACAAGTCGTTGATAGGAGACCCGCCTTGCGTATCCTGCACGTCGTGACCCTGGTGTCACCGGATTCCGCATACGGCGGTCCCGTGCGCGTCGCGGAGAACCAATGCACCGCTCTCCTGCGTCGCGGACACGACGTGCAACTGGTGGCCGGGGTCCGCGGTTACGATTCGGTTCCCGACAGCGTCGGGTTGGTCCCCGCACGGCTGTTTCCGGCACGGACCGCGATTCCCCGGATCGGGTTCGCAGGGCTGCGCGCTGCCGGCCTCCTGCGGTGGGTGCGTCGTCACGCAGGCGAGTTCGACGTCGCACATGTGCACCTTGCGCGTGACTTCGTCACTTTGCCTGCCGCGCTTGCGCTTTTGCGAGCGGGCACCCCGGTGGTGGCCCAGCCACACGGGATGATCGACGCCAGTGAGCGCCTTCTCGCCAAACCCCTGGACCACTTCCTCACTAAACCGGTGCTGCGTGCGGCATCCTCCGTCTTCCACCTGACGCCAAGGGAATTCGATGACCTCGCCGGGGTGGCAGGCGAGTCCATCGCGTTCCGCGAGCTGCACAACGGCGTTCCCGAGGCACGTCATTCGAACGACATGACGCGAGCGGGCGACGACGAGGTGCTGTTCCTGGCGCGGCTGCATCCGCGAAAGCGGCCGACGACGTTCGTACGGATGGCCGCCTCTCTCATCGAGTCCGGCATCGATGCCCGGTTCGCTCTCGTAGGACCCGACGAAGGTGAGGGTGCTGCGGTGGCCAACCTGATCGAGGAGTCCTCGTTGCAGCGACGAGTCAGATACGAGGGCCCCCTGCCACCGGCGCAATCGATTTCGCGGATGGCGCGCGCCAAGGTGTACGTCCTGCCCTCGGTGGACGAGCCGTACCCGATGAGCGTGCTCGAGGCGATGTCGGTAGGACTTCCCGTCGTGGTCACCGACACCTGTGGGCTGGCCCCGCTGATCGCAGAATCCGAATGCGGCATCGTCGTCGCATCAGACGACGTCGATTCCCTGTCCTCCGCAGTCCGCACCATCCTCCGAACGCCAGGACTGGCCCGCGAGATGGGCGAGAATGCCCGGCGCATCGCGGCCCAGCGGTTGGACATGTCGTCGGTGACCGACGTTCTGGAACAGAACTACCGGCGGGCCTTCATCACGCACGCTGCCGCGCACTGAGGCCGGACTACGAGCCGACCTCGCTGCAGTTATCGACGGGTTGCGCGCCTGCCAGCCGCTCGTCGAGCCACTGCGACAACCGTGGCCCACCGTTGAGGTTGGCGTGGCCTTCGTTCGGCCGCACGATGAATTCGACGACATCGCCCATGCCACAGGCATTCTGCACGGCGGCCCGCACCCATTGCGCACGTACGGTCTGGTCATCGGCGCCTGTGATCACCAGCATCGGGCCCGTTGCCGGGCGCTGTGGCATGGCGTACTCGGCGAAGACCTGCTCCAACTTGTCGGCAGCCTGCTTCGAGACGGGCCGGCTGTCGGTTTCCCTGAGCTGATCAGAGGTCGCCGACCTCTGGTCGACGAGGGGACCGGCGCACGCGAGCCATACGTCGGTGTTGCGCGCCAGCGCTCCGTGCAGGTAATCGTCGGGATTGAGGTCGCTGTGGGTGGCGCGCAGTCCGTGCACGAGCATCGGCATCAGCACCTGCTGCTCCTTGCTCAGCCACCCTGTCTCTGCCAGCGTTGCAAACCTGGACATGTCGACCACCGGAGCCATCGATGCGGACCCGAGGAACTCCAAGCCCTCTCCGTAGTCGCCTGCGTACTCGTTGGCCGCCCAGCTCGCTTGTCCACCTTGTGATATCCCCACCGCGAACCACTTCGTCGATGCGGTCGGGACAAGTGCGCGCGCTGCCCGCACCGCGTCGATCATGTTGAAGGCGGAAGTCCGCGGTTCGAGAAAGGGATGGGTCCCGGAGTGTCCCAGCCCTTCGTAGTCAGGCAATGCGACGACGAATCCGAGTGACACCAAGGATGCGACCACGAGGTCGTAGCCCAGCAGGTTCGGATAACCGGACGGGCCGCATTCATTGCCGATCCCCGTCACGCCGTGACCGTACGCGATGACGGGCCATCCTCCAGGCGGCGGTGGGCCGTCAGGCACCACAACAGTTCCCGAAACATCGCGCTCGCTGCCGTCGACCCCGGAGACCGACCGGTACACGACCTTGATCTGCGTACTGTCGATCTTGGCAAGCGGTGGTGAAGGGTTCTGTACCGGAGCCGATTCCACGATCGAACCGCGCAGCCGCTTGGCATCCGCCGAAATCTCGAGTGGCTGTTCACCGGACGACGGTGTGGACGCCCCCGGACGGGTATCCGGCTGGTCAGTCGAACATCCCGACACCTGTGTGATCGCGACTCCGATGGTCAGAATCGTCGCCAACAGGCGAAAAGGCTTCGTTCTTGTAAGCACAGTTCTCTCCCTCCTCGATTCGAGGTATTCAGCGACCGCTCCAGCGGCCTTCGGACATGGTGTACGTGAGGTCCTGCACCGCCGGTTCCGCGACGATCCTGTGCGGGGATGTGAAGTCCACGACCGACTTTCCGTTTCGGAACACCTGGACACTCACCGCGACGTCAGGCGCGTCGAGCGGAGCGATGGTCGCCACGCACGTGGTGAGGCCGGTCTGCGCATCGCACGCCGTCCGCTGGTCGCCGATATCGATGGTCACCGTGGCCGGTGCGGTCAAGATGCTCAGCGCCTCGACGCTGTTACGGCCGGGCACACTCCCCGCGCGCAATGACGCGGCGGTCTTCTGCTTCGGATAGGGGTCGGCGCCGATCAACTGCGTTCGATGTGTGAGGAAAACCTGATCGGCGGTGACCGGCGGCGGCCTGCCGGTCTTGTACACCGACACGAAGTACGCGTTGAGCTCCAACAGCGCCGTACCGTGCTGGACCGACGGCGCGAACGCGGTGCCTTCTCCGTAATCGTTCCAGGTGATCAGCTGTACCCAGTCCGCATCCCCGTTGATCGCGATCTGCCAGGTGTTTCGCAGGTTCGTGGTGTTCTCTGCCTCATCGTAGATCCTCTGCACCGGCCGGTAGGCCTGCAGCGAAACCGGCTGCATCCACAGTTGATTCAAGTCGCGCACCCGCGAGATGCTCGTCAGGGGAAAACCGGTCACCGGATTGAAGGCGGGGTTGCGGCCACCCCACGCCGACATTCCATAACTGAAATCGTGGAACGAGCCGATGACGTCGTCGGTGGCGTCGAGGAAGACCGGCACCAACGCGACGTCCAACCCGTGGGTCGCCTTCATATCGGTCAGGAATGCGCGCCACTGTTGCGGAGACCAGTTCTCGGCGTAGAAGGGCGACACCACGATTCGACCGTCGTCGAGCCGGAATGCCGAGGGACTGTCAGCCAGGGCCGCCATCTCCGCGGCCAGCTGGGCCGGCGTCACGTTCTTCAGTTCACCGTGCATGTCGGGCATCAGCATGATCTTGAAATCCGGATCAGCCATCTGCGCGGCGCGCAGCAGCATCGCGGGCACGTCGGCCACCCAGTTGTCGCTCGCCGCCGGAGTGAGAATGTCCACGCTGAAGCCGTCGATCCCCGCCGCGGCAGCCTGGGTGACTTCCTCCATCAGATCGATCTCGCGCCAGTTCGCCGCCTTGCGGGGCGCACGCGGCAACGGTCGGTCGCGGAGCATACCGCCGAATTCGGAGTATTGGCCTTTCAGGCCGTCGGGATTGAGGTAATTGGTCGAGTAGTAGTCGACCGCCGGATCGACGTTGTCCAACGAAATCGGATATGGCGGAAAGTAATGCGCGAAGACGAGCCGGCTTCCCTTGCCCACGCCCGGCGATGCCGGGGCGCGGACGCTCGACCCCCGGCTATCCATCGCGGTTGCCGCCAGCGACGTCGCGGTGAGCAACACGAGCATCGTCATCACCACTCCGAAGCGACGCGCGACACACCGCCACCGACCACCTGCGTCGACGACACGGGAGTGACGTGCACGGCGTCGCGACACTCGCGACTACCGTGCCTCGGCGAGCACCGCGCCGACAACGCTGACCCCTACGTTTTGCAGTGTTTCCTTGGCCCGAGCGAGTTCATCGACCCGGCTGGTCCCGGCAACGGCGACCAAGACCACCGCATCGCACGCGAGCCCGACCACGGCCGCATCGGTGGCCCCGAGCACCCCGGGGGTGTCGAGGAAGATGTGGTCAAACGACTGTTGCAGGGAAGCAAGCGTTCTCGTCATTTCCTCGGAGGCAAGAAGGTCACTCGAGGCGCCTGTGCAGCTGCCACCGAAGACCACCTGCACGTCGGTCTGCGGCAGATGATAGACCGCATCCTCGATCGCCACCTCGCCTGCGAGCACCTGAGCCAGTCCCTTGTCCGAATTGTCGGAAAGGTATTTCGCCAAGCGCGACTCGCGAAGGCTGGCGTCGATGATCACCGGCCGCCGACCGATGCCGTCAAGGGCGATGGCGAGGTTCGTCATGGTCGCGGTCGTCGACATCGCGGAACGCGGCGAAGCGAAAGCGACTGTCGACGAGGGCGAATCGACGTCCGAGTAGAGGAAATTGGTGCGTAGCCGTCGCACCGCGTCGGCGTACGGTGTCGCCGCATCGACTGCGTTGTCCATGGGCGTGCGCAACCGTGACGAATCTCGTGGCAACGTACCCAGCACGGGTACGCCGGTGGCATCGGCCAGCTGATCTTCGGTCTTGACGGTCTTGTCCAGCTTGCTGACCGACCACATCGCGAACAACGCCGCCAACGCGCCCAGGACCACACCGAGAATTCCATTCAGCACATAATTCGGCGATACCGGTCCACCGGGCGCCTCGGCCTGTTGCACAACGGTCACCACTGACGTCGGCTGATTGGAATCGATGGGCGTTTCCAGCCTCTTGATGTACTCCACCAGGTTGTTGGCGTACGCATCGGCGAGATTCGCGGCGCCCTGTGCCGACGAATCCGTCGCCGAGATCTCCATCAACACCGTCTTCGGAATCTGGGCACCGGTGACCTGTGTGGCGAGCTCATCCGGCGACACGGTGAGTCCGAGATCGTCGATGACCTTGACCGCGAGGTCGCGATTGTTCACCAGTTGGGCATAGGTGGCTGCGCGCTGTTGCGAGAACAGGTCTCCGTTGTAGGCGCCGGCCGAGTCAGCACTCGCCGGAGAACCGAGGAATAGTCGCGACGTCGCCTCATAGGTCTGCGGTAGCTGGGAACTGATCGCAATCGATGCGACCAAGCCGACCACTATGCCCGCGACTACCGGCAGAGAACGTCGTGTGATCTGTCGCCACTTCATCCGGCGGACCTCCTATTCAAGGAAACTGCAAACTGTTGAGGCACATCATTGTTGGCCGATCGATCCCCAGGTGTGAGCACAGCGCCGAGGATGGAAAGCCGCTGCGCTCTGAGTCGATCGACCATCGCGTGTAGTTGGTTCTGCCGAACGCGCCCAGTCACCACGACGACCAGGACATGATCGATTTCATCCCCCAGCCGCTGGTCGATGCCGGCGGAGCCGCTGCGCTTGAGCATGTTCGACGCATCGACGAGGACGATGTCGGCCGACTGACGCCAATCGGCGACGGTGCGTGCGAACTCTTCCGGCGCCGAGGGCGGAGCGACAGTGTCTACCAACGTGACCACCGACCCGCACCGGCCCAGCGCTGATGCGAGTTCACCGGTCGCGGTTGCCGATTCGGCGCCTTCCCCATCTGCGACGGCCACCGCCACAACGACAGGCCGCTCGCTCGGAAGGGTGCGCTCTATCGTCAATGCGACCAGACTCCATTCTTCGTCACGTCCGGAGGGCTCATCGGCCACCACCGCGAGCACCGGAAGCCCGACAGTCTCCGTAACCATGTGCGGGTCGGTGACGACTCGCCACCGCCGCAGCAGCACCACCCCTGTGACGCCGACCAGGAACCCCAGCGTTATTCCCAGCAGCGCGTAGACCGCGATATTGGGGTCGGTCGGCCTGCTCGGGAGATCTGCAGGCTGCGTGACCACGGGGTCCACATTCGGTATCCGCATCCCCGCTGGGGTCTCCAGTCGCCTGATGTCGTCGGCGAGTTGCGCGGTGACGGCGTTCGCCAGGTTCTGCGCATCGACCGGTGACGGCGATTTGACCGTGACAGCGATGAGCACCGTATCCGGCCGAACCCGCGCAGAGACAGATTGGGCCAGCTCCGTCGGGCTCATGGCGAGCTGGTGGCTCTCCACCACCCGTCGGGCCAGATCCGGCCGTGTCGCCAGCTCCACGTAGCTGCGGGCGCGCTGCTGCGAGAAGGCGTCAGCCTGGAATGGACTGTTATCGGCGTTGTCGATGGAGGCGACACCGCTGTACCCGGGGGTGGCCAGGAAAAGCTCGGCAGTTGCGGCGAACTTCGGGGTGGCCGACAGCGCGAGGGCCATCGCCACAACGCCACCGGCAATGGTGGCGATAGCGATCCATTCCCATTGAGAGCGCAGGAATTCGAGGTACCGTCGAAAATCCATCAACCCACATCCGTTTCAATGATTCCGTATCGGTGAAGCGCTTCGCCGAGTTTGCGAGCGATCAACTGATGCCCCAGCGGTGTCGGGTGCAGTCCGTCTTCTGTCCGTATCGTCGACAGGTCGACACCGTCGTACCAGCCCTCGGCCGCGGGATCGATGAGGACCCCGCCATGGCGGGAGACCACGTCGCCCATCGCGGCGACTCGCGCCGGGTAGTCTGGTGCCTGCACGCTACTCAGTTGTGCAGGCGCGAGCACGACAATCCTTGCGTCGGGCCATAACTGGGCGACGCGCGCCAGGTACTTGTCCAACGCCCTGCTCAACGAGGTCACTGGTGCCCTCGAGTCGTTGCGCCCCGCATCGACGACGACGAGATCGACGTTGTACCACTCGTAGTCCTTCTCGAGGCGCTCGGTGAGCCGCTGCACGTCCGGCGAGTATGCGCGGCCATCGTTCAGTAGGCCGGTGCCGCTCTGCGCGTCGACGTTGCAGTTCACGTTCACCGAGTTGCACAAGATATAGGGATAGGCGTTCCTCGGGATACCGCCATAGCCTGAGGCGAAGTCGTCACCCACGACCAGAAGCGATGGCCGGTGGGTGAGTTCCATTGGTGCCTGCGGGCGGACATCGGCTGCGATGGTGGCCGTGACCTCGGGTACATCATGGTGGGACGATCGCCACAGCACGATCGAACCCAGCAGCAGCGTGGCGACGAGGAGACTGGCGCACACCGCACGTAACGAAGGTCGTCCGCCGGGCCGCGACATCAGTTTCTGCGCTGCGCTCATCATGACGCCACCCGCTTCATGCGGCTGACGAAGATGGTCGACCCCACGATGACAATCAGATACGACATCGCCTGTAGCAGTGAGCCTCTGAGCAGAATCATCATGTAGAAGGGCAGCACGCAGTCGATGATTCCGGGAGCCCGCGCGCGCTGCAGGCTGCGTTCGATCGCTGCATCACGCGAACGTACGAGCCAACCCAGGCCGATCATGCCGATCACCAACGCCAACCAGCCGCCGTTGATGAACAGCTCGGCCCATATCGGCGCCGACAGATTCCCGAAGTCGTAGCGGCGACTCTCCGAGAGCAGAACGCCAGTGTCGCTGGGCTTCTCGGGCCAGAACCTCCTGGGCACCCAGAACAACAGCACCCCGGCGGCCTGGTTTCCGTTCGTGATCCCGTGGTTTTCGACATACAACAGGGTGTTGTTGATCTGAGCAAAGGCGTCGAAGTCCGGTGACGTCAGCGATTCGACCACCGAGGTGGTCTTGAATTGGGCCGAGGATGAGTACCGGAAAGCGTCCGCCAACGGGAAGGCGACGATCAGCACCACCACCCAGAGGATGGCGATCGCGCGGAACCGCTTGGCAGTGGCGAACAATCCGAAGGTGGCGGCCATAGCGAGCGCAACCGTTCCGAACACGTAGCGTGCGCTGCTCAACGGATTGACGGTGATCACCAGCGCCAGCCCCACGGTCACGGTCAGCGCTATCAGCGGCCACTCCCGTGTCTGCTGCCGGCGAACGAGGTTGACCAGGGCGATGAAGGCGATGAGAAGCGACATCGTAGTCACCGCGCTGAGTAGCGCCGCCATGGATCTCTCGGCCCAGTTCTGATCCACGGCTTCCAGAAGGTCGCCCCGACTCGAAAGGAGCGTTCCCACACCGACCCTGGAGATGAAGTACGCATCCATCGCCAGCGCGAATGCGGCCAGCATGACCGTTCGGCCCAGATGCGGATTCTCCGATACCGTCCATCCACTCGACCAACTGCGCCTCGGCATCGCCAGCGCGAGACCGATGCAGAACGCGGCGATGCCGACGAGAACGACCACCATCGCAGGTTGATTCAGCGCGGGATCGATACGTGGCGTCGTGCCCGGGTTCTGTTCCGTACGCAGTTGCACAAGCGGTGCAAGTCCAAGGAACACGTAGACGAAGACCCAGAACGACATCTCGTGGAGCCGACGTCGCCCGTCGGCGATGATCCATGCATAACGCAGGCCGGCTATCGACGTCACCGAGAGTGCGACCACCCAGACGCCCTGGCCATCGGATGGTGTCGAGTACACGAGCGCCATCGGCAGGACGACGACCATGGCGATAGCGACCCAGGTGGCGAGAACCCATGCCGACAGCGGTGGCCTGGCGAGGCCAGACGTATCGATGGAACCGCCATCGACAACCCCAGACGCGTTCCGGTCGGATGCGAAACCGACTGAACCTGCCACGCCCAAATCCCTTCAACTGACCAAAGCCACCCCGCACGTCCGGGGCGGCGATTCCAAAAGATGATAACCAGAGTTGATGCTAGCAAATTAATCTTGCCCGCACATCTTGAGCCGCGCCCAAGCACAGGCTGCCCCGTTGACCGGCCGCTGATGCACAGTTTCACACCAGGAGACGGCAAGTTGATCGACAGCTTGGCGTCCTCGCTCTATGGGCCTTATAGTGCATATATAGC
>CAZOIX010000020.1:0-15150 GCA_964579685.1 uncultured Mycobacterium sp. | reverse complement strand
GAGGACCGTGCTGCCGATACCTGGGAGCCGCTCATCGCCGTCGCCGATGCGGTTGGTGGTCATTGGCCTGCAACGGCGCGGGCAGCGTGTAAAGCGTTGGTGGAAGAGGCCGGTGACGCCGATGAGGACCAGTCTCTTGGCGTCAAACTGCTCGCCGACATCAAGGCTGTGTTCGACGACCGCGGCGTGCCGTTCCTGGCGTCGGGGGATCTGGTGTCGGAGTTGCGGCGCGTCGAAGAGTCGCCGTGGAACGACTTCGACCTCAACCCGAGCAAACTCGCATTCCGGTTGCGCGACTTCCAGATCAAGCCGGGGCGCAACACCGTCGGAAGTGTGCGCGGCTACACCCTCGAGGCACTGTCCGACGTGTTTGCGCGCTACCTCCGTCAGAACCCGTCAGAGGCGTCAGAAACTAGCGATGAACAGGAACAACGGACTGACGGCCAAAAACCGTCTGACGGGTCAGGGTGTCAGACGGATTCACCCCGTCAGACGGAAATCGCAGCTCAAAGAGTATTTACTGACGGCCTGACGGGTTCTGACGCACCCCCCGCGGAAAACGGTAACCGCGGCGGCCAGACGGCGATGCCACCTGGTCCACCCACCGAGCAAACGCCCGGCATGACAGACCGTGTGCAATACGCCCTAGCAAAGGCGCGACCACAGCTATGCCCGAACTGCGAACGGGCGCCGGCCCGTTCCGACACCGGCGTGTGCGACTTCGGCACTTCACGACAGCGCGCCGTCGCCGCACAACTAGCCACCCTCAACCAGAAGGAGACACCATGACCGACTTTCCGATCCTCGACGCACCCCGCCCATTCGGTAACACCGAGCTATTTCGGACCATCCTCGACTACTTCGGCGAACTCGAGCCGCATGTCGAAGAGGTCGACAGCTGCGTGGCTCTCCCACTGCGCCTCATCCACGATGTGGTCGCAGGAATGCAACTCGAGGTCGGCCCATACACATTGGACCGCCGCGACATTGAACGGCTACGCGAGGCGATCACCAGCTACGACCAGGCGGTCGGCACATGAAGACTTCGAAACAATCGCAACCGTGCACGCAATGCACAACCCGACAAACCAGAAACCGCACCGGACTGTGCTGGCACTGCCGACCCTGCCCCAGCGTCAATCTCATCGACGGACTCGTGCACATCGAGGGCCTAGCCCCACTGACACCGGGCAAGGCGCTCCAACTGGCCCACCGACTCGCGGACGCGTTGGCGCCATGACAGGTAACCTCCGTCACGTTCGAGTTGTGAGGTCCGCTTTGTGAGCGCGGCGAATCCCAGACCCCTACGCCCGGGGGTGAGCACCCTTTTCGACCCTCCTCGAAAAGGGTCGGCATTGATCCTCGAGGGGGAACGGCTCCACGCCGCGTTGTACGCCGTCCGCGCGGTCGTCGCGTCGCGGAAGTTGGCTGGCCGTCCGGTTCCCCCTCCCGTGACCGACCTCGACACCGCCCTCCAACAAGCGGCGTCCGCGCACGGACCTCAATTTTGTTGTGATGCACCAGAATCGAAGCCAGAACTGATCGGTCCTTCGGAAACTGCCCGAATATTGGAGTGCAGCACCCGGCACATACGCCGCATCGCCGCCGACTTAGACGGGCACAACATTGAAGGGCATTGGGTGTTTCGGCGGGACACCGTCGAAACATATGCGCAAGAGCGAAGGGATGCCCGTAGTGACTGCGGTTGAAGTGTTCGAGCTGTCAGTCGAGTGTTACTTGCGTGAGCTCGACGACGATACTTTTGAGCAGTTGCGGCTGCGTGTGCGCCCACCGACACACCAGCCCTATGCGGATGCGGGGGTTCGATAGTGACCGCAACCCGAAGCGAGACGCCGCCGACAGAGCACCTTGCCGTCGCTGCGCCGGTCGAACAACGCGCCGGCCAAAGCAGCTCACGCACCATCGGTGGGTATGCCGCGAAGTTCAACCGATTCAGCCAGAATCTGGGTGGTTTCGTCGAGCGGATCGACCCCAGGTTCTTCAACAAGTCGCGTGGCGATGGGTGGCCGAATGTGGTGGCCCGCTACAACCATGACGACATGTCGCTGCTGGGCACCTCGGCAGCGGGCACGCTGCGGTTGAACATCGACACGACAGGTCTGGTCTATGACGTTGACTTGCCCTCGGCACGGGCGGATGTGTACGAACTCGTCGGCCGCGGCGATGTGCGTAAGTCTTCGTTCGCGTTCATCGCGTTTGAAGACGATTGGGGTGTCACTGATCAGGGGTTCCCGATGCGGACACTGGTCACGGGGGCGCTGATCGACGTGGCCCCGGTGAACACCCCGGCCTATGTGGATTCCTCTGTCGGACTGCGCTCACTGGCTAAGCACGTCGGCGCACCGCTCGATGACGTCATGCAACTCGCCCGGCGAAACGAACTGCGAAAGCTACTCACCCGCAGCGACGTGCCCTCACCCTCCCCGCGGCGACACTCCGCGCGCCACGCGCTCGGCCGAGTCATGGAGATGTCGTGTAAACCCGGCCTCCAGCCGCACTGTCCCAAAGACCCGCGCCTCGCGCTCCTCGAGGCCATGAAATTGAAAGCGGGCAGGCCGTGACCCCAGAGCAGTCCCCCCTCCAGATTTCCACCGGCGAATGGGACGACCCCGACGTACGCCGCGCCGCGCTGCGCCTCCTAGCCAATGCGTCCAGCTCGGAGTACCTGCCCGCCGCAGTCGACGACACCATCAAGCACAAACAGTCCCAGCTCCCTGGAATCCTGCAATTCCTAGCAGTTTTCGGATACGAAGCGGCCCGCCATATTCACGGCGAGGACGGCGCAGCGAGATTCATCGGCGACGAGCTAGACACCGCGGAGTTCGGCCTCCAACTCGATCACATTGATGCCAAATGTGGACACTGGCAGGAGGAATCGAAATGAAGGTGCGGATCAACAAACGACCACTCGGATGCTTCAGCTACGACAGAGGCCCACTGAAGAAGTGGTCCGATGTCGCCATCGGCACTGTCATGCACGTGCCAGATGTGGCGGCTCGGGGTCTGATCGCCGGCGGTTACGCGGAAAAAGTACTCTTGGCCAGGGTTACGGCGGCGGGGCCGTGATAGCTCGGCGGGCCGAAGCGGTCGCGGACAGAACTCTCGCCACGCGCTGCTGTTTTTCGGAACAGACACCTGACCCATGTGCCCTCAGTCAGCCTCGCAGTGTGTACGGGTCTGGGGATTTCGCCGAAGTCTGGTGCGTAAGCAATCCCAGCAAACGGCAAACGAATCCCGTGCCGCGGGCGTCCAAGCCGACCGCTCGAGCGGGCACCAACATACCCGCTGGTGAGAGGACCGGAGAACCATCGGCGCGTCGTGCCCCATGTCAAAATGCGGTCTGGCCTGCGTTTTTAAGTGAGAGGCCCCTGACTCCCAGGTCCTCAGTCAGGTGTATCTCCCCGAGGTTTTTTCCACAACCACCCGTTTCAGCAAACTTCCGGACCCGGATTTTTTCGCGGTGTCAGGCGCCTCGAGCGGCAAGGCGATCGTGTTTCTCTACACGCACGCTGTGCCGGGGGCGAGCCAAGCGGGCTACGCCTCGTTTGCAATGTCGGGCGCGAACTCCCAGGCCGCAACGGATGCCATGTCGCTGTACGCGGTCGTTCAAGGTGGCGCGGGAAACCCAACCTATTCCGCTGGTTTCGTTCTCACCGGTCTAACCGAGGGGGAGACGACCTTCAAGATGAAGTACCGCGCGCTGGCCGGCGGGCATACCTGCGCCTTCAGTAACCGGCGTATCGCAGTACTTCCGTTCCCGTGAGCTAGCGAGTAGTCGCTAGTACATGCAACCGAACTCCATGCACTGGATCGGCATCGGGATGCACCCCGTCAGGGGCACTGTGAGCGCAACAAGAACAGCTGCCACCACAACTCGTGTCTTAGTCATGTGGGCAAGATACGCCAAGTAAGTGAGCACTTACGTCCTTTTGGCCAGAATCGCTCTCACCTCGGATGTGAACGGGCTTTTAGCAGAGGAAGCCTCCGCCTGCGCAGGGGCCGCTTATCGGGACCGTGTAGACACAGCCGGACAGGACCAACGCGACTCCGGTGAGGATCATTGCAATCGCAAGCTTTGCCCAGGTCATGGCGGTAATCGTAGACGTTATTTGACGTCCACGTAAGAGATCACCTAACCCAAGAGCCGCCAATACTCAAGGAATATTGCAGGCGGGTGCGCAGGCGAGCGTGATGGGGATGCATCCCGACAGCAGAAGCGCCGGTGCGGCGAGGGCCGCTGCGACGGCGAGTCTCATCCGGGTTGGAGTCATTTAGCAGACGCCTCCGATGCCGCCTTCGCAGATGTTCGGGAGTGCCAGGGGGACGCACCCCGTCAAGGGCACCGTGAGCGCAATGAGAGTGGCTGCTAGGAGAGCCTTTGTCTTCGTCATGGCGATGACGGTACGCGGTAGTAAGTGATTACTTATCCAGATTGCCAAAGTTGGGTCGGATCACCTGCCGAGCCGTTCGGATGCGGGTCGTTTACCCGGCTCAATGCCATAAAACTGGGCTGGCCCTAGCTCCTAAATAAGGAATCGCTTACCTCGGAACCACTGACGTGAATCTAACGCGTCGTCACGCCACATCGTGCATGCTATGAACCCGTGGGGAAGGGCCGCCGGAACCGTGACAAGCGACGGCAGCAGCGAGAACTCGATGTACGCGATGTCGTGGGGAAATACGAGCCGTCCGTTTACCCACCTGAATCACTCGATGAGGACAAGATCGTCGGTCAGCTCGGCGCGCCGATTGATGGCTGGACACCCGAGCTGATCTATAGGTACGCGATCCTCAAACGAGACGGTCTGAACGTCAACTGGGCGATCATGATCGATGCTTACCGCGTTACTGAGAACGACGAAGAGATCCGGCGAAGCGTTGAACGTATCGACATATGCGAGTCAGAGGTGCATGTGCACTCCTTCCGGCAGACTGACGACCCTGACGACGACCAGGGCCGGAGGGAGGTTCTCATGTCGATTTCTGCAGGTGACGCGGTTATAGTGAGCAGGGAGTTTGATATCCAGCTCGCTTTGCTGAGCCATGAGTGGCCGTCCCGTTTCAGGAGGTGGATCGATGGCTGAGAAGGATCCCCATACCCTGGCGACCTTTGCGTTTGCGCAACTTCAGCGTGATCGGAGCTTCCGGCGGAAGTTTCCAAATCTTCGGGATGTTTTCGTTTGCGTCGAGTCGGACTTGATGGAGGACGTACGCCGACGGGCAACAGAACACTTCCCTGACGGCGGCGAGATCGCCTGCTATTTCCCGGATCGGCAGCGAATTATGTTTGTTCGCCACGCTGGTCGCGGAAAGTTCTCGACGGCCGGGGAGGTGCTGGAAGCGGCTCGCGGTCAGACCATCGGCATGGTGGTGGACATGCTCAATCTAAGGCCGGACTGGCTAGACCAAGGTCTCCGCGAGGTTTCAACTCGAGCCGTCGAGAAGCAACCTATCTTTGGGTAGTCGCAATTCGTGTTCAATCCATCTCACGAACCTGTCGCCGCCGCGCGGGATGTGGCTGGTTTGATTCCGACGGACCTAGCTAAACGATGGCAGGGGTGGTCGCGGGGCGAAGCCGGGCCAACCGACGGCTAGGCCGAGCACATCGCCGGCGGAGCGTTGTGCCTCCGCTACGATGTGCACCTCGCCTGTGTCGTGAGCGGTCGTAATCCTGAATGGAAGCGAAGCCTCGAGCGGGCGTATTGCCCACGGATTGAGCCAGAGGTGCGGCAAACGATCGGCGACGTTGTACGGCCCAAGCTGTTCGTTGAATAACACCGCCGCGACGGTTGCCCCTTTGGCCGACGGCCCTGGATCCCAGTAGCCATCCCTGTTTCTACTCCACCAACCAGAGTCCGCCACGCCGTCAATCCAGTTGATTGAGAGCGATCCGAATGTCGCCTTATCGATATCGTCATCGTCGGCGAGGGCTGAACAGTTGTGGATGGCGATAACGAGCGGCGCATCGGCGCCTTTACATTGAGCTGCCTTGTCTTTGAGTAACTTTCGAATATCGGAGACACTGGTAACCACGTAGACACCGCTCAATGGGTAGCGGCCAATGAGCCTGCCCGGTTCTCCCCGGTGATCGGGGAGCACGGGGTTGGCGGTCAGGCGCACCTGCCAATCTCCGAAAGCGAACACCTTGGTGTCAGCGTCGTCGGTGTACCGGACTGCGCGGGCGGCCTCGTAGTCAAGGGAATTGAGCCACTCGAGAACCTGTTGACGGATGTGCTTTCCGCGCGGGCGCCGCTGTCCCGGCGATTCGATATCAACATCCACCATGAAATCAGGGTGCGGCGTTCCATTGATGCACTCGAAGATCCATTGCTGCGCGTCCGCGCTGCCCAGACCCCTGCGATTCTCGAAAAGCGCGACACACTCGACGTACATCCGAGTAGTCCCGTTGGTGACTAGGAGATCAGGGTGTCCGGTGCCGTCTGGGAGGTCCGGATGAACAGTGACGTCGTACCCCAGGCACCGAAATAGCGCATGGTTGTACAACTCCCACCAGGCCGAAATATGCTGCCGAAGCTCGTGCTGTCGAAAACGGCTCCGTAGATCATCGTCTGGGTCGGGATGATGGGAGTACCAGTCCTCAAGTAATTCGCGGACGTTCTGCCAACCGTCGTCGGCGGCACGGCAAAGGAAGTGATAGCTGCTCTCCGTGTCAGTGGCGGGCCCGCCGTATCGCTCGACGGAGTTATCAAACAAATTTCTGTCGACCACGAGCACCTCGGATGTGGTGTATCTCAGATGCGACCAAGAATTTGGTCTTTCTTTGCCTGGTAATCCTCTTCGGTAATCACACCCATATCGCGCAATTCTGCAAGCTTTTTCAAGTGCTCAAATGGGTCTGATGCGGTCGGCGTGCTCGCAAGGGCGGCGTCGTTACCATCTGCACTGTGAGCCAAGTACTGCGGCGTTCGTCGCGGACGCTGAGCTGCATCTTCCTTCGAAATCTTGCGCTCAACCTTTCTCAACTTCTTGGCGAGAAAGACCGTGTGGCGACGGCGGCCGTGGGCGACACCGCACAGTGAAATCCCCAAAATTGGAACGGACAAAGCTGCGATTGTCGCAACTCGCAGCGACAGTGGCCTCTCTGTCAGAGGCAACGTCAGCAAAAACATGTATAACGCGATCCCAAACGCTGCAACCGTTATCCAAGCGTAAGGACGCGAATCGAGGTAGTGGGATGCGTAGGACGCACTAAGAAACACGACGGCAAGCGCGAACAATAGGAGTATGAGGAACACGACGGTTTCGTCAGCTGATGCTCTGCTTCCCCGTTTCCCGCCGGTCCACATGCGATAGGCACCTGCAAGAAAGAAGAAGGCAGACATCGTCACCAGAAGCGATATTGCGTACATCGTTACGATCAGTCCGACGGGGCGCTGAAGCTTGCCGCGTCGGATTAGACTTGCGTCCCGACGCCAGTCACGCCTTCTGTTCTTCAGGCTGTACTCGAGCGCGCAGGGCAGGCCGACTGCTGCGGCGGTCACCGTGCCCTGCACCCAAGTCGGCATTCGCAGTGCAGCACAAAGGCTTCCGAGCAGCACGGCGCAAGAAATTCCCGCGACAATGCCCACCACGGACCGCTCGTGCAGACGAAGTTCCGCCGCCTCGCTCGTCAAGATCGACCTCCGGGTTTGACCGCCAGGACCTGATTGACGCGTGAACCAATATACGAGGGCTTCCACGTAATTAGGTAGCAAACACCCGTCGTTGGAATCGGGCGAATGAAGCCGCCGGTAAGAGGCATGGGGCAGGTCAACCGCACGAGCGTTGAGCACATCGATCAGACGCGTTCGGCGTAGACGCTCTGCATAGATAGCCCTGCAACCCGCATGGATATCAGCCCATTTGCGTGTCTGTGCGCCGCAGCCTCTGTGTAATGCGACGCCCTCAGCTCGGTCACTCTGCGGTCGCGCATCTCGGTCCACTCGACCCGCCAGAGCTCGGTGCCGGGGTAGAACGTGTGGTCGTTGGGTTGGCTCGGTCGTTCGCGTGAGTGATACCCGGGTCACTCGCTTCACGATCACGCAGCGACGGTATCGGCAGGTACCGACAGGGCTCTATGAAGTGCCCTGTAACTGTTCCTGCGCGGTGAATAGAAACGCGCCCGGGTCCGTCTGCCAAATGAGGGTTTCACCGTCGTAATTGATGTGAACGGCCACCGAGTGTTCGGTGCCCTTGCGGGTAGAGACGGCCACTTGACCCTCGAACATGTTCCCCACAGACCGCATGACGGTTATTTCGCCTAGCTGAAGTCCGAGATTGCGGAATTGCTCGTCTGCGGACAGGGTTTGGTTCATCGACCGTCGTAGCTGGGGCACGAGCGTGTCCATGCTGGGCTGCGAGGATTTCCATTCGCTGTAGCCGATGAACGAGCCGGCGATTATCAAGGTTGCGGCGACCGCGACCAGCACCGTAAACCGCCTGGAGGCGACAGGCGGCGGGTGCGCTGCCGGCTGTAGGGCTGGGTCCATCTTGCGCAGTTTAGCGAGAAGCGCGAGGTAGCCCCGAGAAATTTGCGCAGCTCGTTCCACTTAGCCTGCTCATGGTCGGGCAGAACGGTCAGGCACATCGGAGAGTTGGGCGGCCATCGCGCTGTTTAGGAAACTCCAAGCCCGGGCGGGGAGTGTCGAATGTGGCATCAATTCACTTGGCTTGGAGAGTGATACATGGTTCGGAAGATTGAGCAGCGCCGGGTGCGGGGCGCCCTAGACCGGTTCGGCCCGCCATTCCATAGCGGCGGCAGCGTTCTCAATCGCGCGGACGACAAGTCTTCGGCTCACCCGCAAGCGTCGCTAGAAGTCAAAAGGTCGTATGTAAAGGTTCGGCCCGCCCGTGTGGGGTGAGGGCGGACCGGACAACTGATACGACGCAGCGCCGGAGGCTATCCGGTTACAGCGGCGTATATGACCAGCAGTAGGAAGGCGCCAACGATGACGGCCGCAAGAATTCGGCGCCGTCGCAAATCCGCGAGCTGCTGAGGTGTCATCGGTGGCCTTGGCTGCACGATCCGCTTGCCGTAGGCGTCGACGGTGTAAACCCTTTTCTCTTCAAACAGGGCTACCAGGATCCAGATCGGGAGCCACAGCCCGCAGGTGAATAACGACAGGGCAAGGTGCAACCCGTGGTTTGTCCCGCTGACGACGACGCCCGCGGGAGCCGCCGCTGGTGGGGTCGGCACCGCAGGCGATGGCGCGAACGGCCCCCACGCCGCGCCGTCCCAGTAGCGTTGAACACCGCTCGTGGAGTCTGGATACCAGCCGGGCGCTTGCATGACGTGTGCCTTCCTAGAAGCAACCCACAGGGTTGCAGACGGGGACGTGGATAGTGCCGGGCGGGATGATGCACCCGGTCAGCGGCACGGTGAGGGCAGTGAGCAATGCGGCTACCAGAAGTTTTGTCTTAGTCATAGACGGCACGGTACGCCCAGTAAGCACTTACTTACAGTGTCTGGGCGCGATTGGGGTAGTCGCAGCGACGGTGGAGTACTCCGTTCACGGCCGGTGCGTTCAGCGCGTTGCCCGTCGAGCCGCTTATTGGGTGACGACACCCTAGGGAAGACAAAGGGCCTGTCTCCTAGAGGCTTTAGTCCTTTGGTGCCGAGAACGTATTCCGTACGCCGATCCGTAGGCGTTACGTTCACGTCATGTTGACGCGAACGAAAATCGCAGTGATGTTGCTGCTCGCCGCGCTCACACTGGTTCTGTCGGGATGCCTCATCACGTTGGCGCCGTGTGCGAGTACGACGTTTGGCTGCTTCCCTGGCTGAGAGTCCAGTCCAGTCAGGGAACTCTCCCTGAAGTTTCCCCCACCCTCCATCTCGGCGTGTGGTGGCGTGGAGAAACGCTATGGATAGACGAACCTGCCTGGGCTGGGGTCAGGTTTTGGCGGCCAAAAGCCCCCAGACTTGAAGCTTTGTCGTGGGTGTTCATCGTGTCAGCCCCTGCTCGATGTCGGCGGCGCGGATTGATAGTCTGTTCGACTTCGCTGGCGCGGAGTTCCTGATTGGACCGTTGTCGTGCTTTCCTTTCGACGCTGGCTGTCACGCCGGCTCTACCTCTGGTCGTGCCGCATCTACGAGGATTGGCATGAAATTGAACTCTCCGCTGGGGGTGAACGTATCCGGTTGTGCTGCTACGGGGACTTCACGGGTTCATGGCCGGATCGGTGGGAGTTCCACTGCTCATGTGAGCACAAGGATGGCAGCGGCGGCGCTGTGCAATGAGTTCGGCCCGCCCACTGTGGGGTGAGGGCGGGCCGAACAGTGAATAGGACCGCAGGTGCGTCAAATGACGCACCTGCGGACGACTTAGCCGGGTTGGTTCCGCACCAACTTCACGTTGGCGATGAGTGCTTCTGCGAGGCGCAACGCCTCGTCGGTGGTGAGCTGCAACCCATGGTCGAGGTAGTCATACGGCGATGGGATAGGACCGTAGAGCTTGACGTCGCGGAGGTGGAGATAGACGTGGCCGGCTTCCTCCGGCCGTTGCCGCGCCATCACACCAATCTGATGAGGGAACCTATCGTCGCCTTCCACGATGACCGGCTCTAGCGACAGGTCGACGTACTGGGCGGGCGACCAGCATGCCTGGTCGGATTTGAAGCACTGTCGCGGGTGCCCGTCGCCGTCCTCGCACCACGACTTGCACTCAACAAGGGGCAGGAACTCTATGGCTGGGGCGGTCATCGCTGCACCTCCCGCTCGATCGCGTCGAGTCGGTCGGCAGTCTCGAGCAGATGGGCGGCCAGTTCGCGTGCGGCAGCGCTGGTCGTGATTGACCCGCGGGCGTCATTGTCGAAGATCACGTAGATCTCACGGTCGACACGGCCATCGGAGTACTGGTCTCCGGCAACCCCGACTGACGCCTCGGCGCTGTTGAACTCGCACCACTGAAGGTCCCGCCACCACCGCCCCTCGGGGTCGTCGGGCATCGGTGACCAGTAGCAGCTGGTTTGGGCGCCCTTGGGCAGCGGGATGTGTGCCCACAGAGCGTTATTGGCTTCGCCGCGTCGGGCGTATGCACTCTTGGTCATTACTTCACCCACCCGTCGATCTGGTCCGCGGCGGTCACCAGTAGGTCGGCGAGGTGGCGGGCGGTTGCCGCGGTGAGGGGTTCCTCCCACTGGACTCCCGATATCGCGATTCCTGGGGTGATTTCACCCCATTCACCCGGCACGCGGTCATTGACGATCGAACCGTCGGCCAGTTGGTGGCCGAACGTCCAGACCGACACCTGCTCGCTGAGTCCGACCTGCTCGATGTCGCGCTGCTCACCCTCGAAGATGCGATAGCCCGACGGCTGCCACTCATTCAGGACGAGTGCGCCCGGAGGGGCGGATACATCGGGGATAGGCGTGGTGGTGCTGGTGGTCATGGCTAGCTACCTCTCGTGTGGGTTGCTAGCTCCCCGCATGGCCAGTTCACATGCAGTTCATGCTGTCCGATTCTGGCCTGAGAAACATACTCTGACCTGCGTCGAACGTGGTGCGCGATACTGGGATTGAACCAGTGACCTCTTCCGTGTCAGGGAAGCGCTCTCCCGCTGAGCTAATCGCGCCGAATAAAACCATCGGAGGTGGAGACGGGAATCGAACCCGTGTGCACGGCTTTGCAGGCCGTTGCCTCACCACTCGGCCACTCCACCGCTGGGGTTGATGCCACTGCACCTTCGAGCGGATGACGGGATTCGAACCCGCGACCCTCACCTTGGCAAGGTGATGCGCTACCAACTGCGCTACATCCGCGCGCCACGAACGGCATTGTCGTCCGTCGCGAAGGACGACAATAGTCGACCCGAGTCAGACACTACAAATCCCTTGGCGCGGTGCCTAGGTCAGAAGAGTTGATCGGCCCCGGTGCCAGCGTGACGCCGTGCCCCGAGCCGGCGAACGTCGGAAAGCGGCAGTTCCACGCGGCGAAACAAATTCGGGTCGAAAGCGGCTCACGTGCTAGTCTTCGACGTCGTTCGGCCCTTTGGTCGAGCTCCCCGGTCTCGTAGCTCAGGGGGAGAGCGTCCGCCTCACACGCGGAAGGTCACTGGTTCGATCCCAGTCGGGACCACTCACATATCCAAAGGGTCCACCAGGACCGCCGGTTATGCGGCTTTGGCCCGAGTCGGGCTGAGTGCCGACAGCAGTGGCCGCAGAGCGGCAAATAGCTGCGGCCTGTTGCTGACGTGGAAGTGATTACCCCCGAGCATCTCCAGCGAGAACTCGGCCACGGTACGCGAACGCCATTCGCGCAGGTCAGATTCGCTCACGAGCAAGTCATCGCTACCGCCGAAGGCATGGATCGGGCAGTCCAGGAGCACCGTCTCGGCGTCGTCATCCGTCAGGCACAGCCGCAGATCGATGCGCGCCGCAGCGACCGCCCGCTCGCGCAGACTCGGCCAGCGGGTCAGCTCGGCCGGCAACCCGCCGATGTCGGTCAGCACCTTGCCGAGCTGGTGATCGTCGACTTGATCCACCATGGGGATCGGTGTCGGAAGATGCGGGGGCGTGAACGACGACAGAAACAGTGCCCGCGGTGAGGTCAGGCCCGCGGCCGCACGCCGGCACGCCAGTCGATAAGCCACTAGCGCTCCGAAGCTGTGCCCGAAGAAGATGTGCGGTTCGTCCAGTTCCGGTCCCAGGCGACGACTCACCTCGTCCACCAGATCGCGCAGCGTAGCGAATCGTTCGCGGTGGGGAACCTCGACCGCAACTACCTCTACGTCGGAATCCAGGCCCCTCTTCCACAGGTTGAACGACGTCGCACCGCCCCCGGCATGATGAAAGCAGAACATGCGAATGCGCCGCTGCCCGGTCGACGAGTCGCCGGTCGTCGACAGCCGCGCGATCGGACGGGCGGTGTCCGCCGTCGGTGTGAGCGTCAACATGTGGAGGCCTCCCTTCGTATCGGGGAAGACCTTGATGCCGTCTGCTTGGCGAATCCTTGGAGACAAGCCGGTCCGCGACACCTCAGTAGGTGCCTGATGCGATGCTGTCCTGCATGGAGGGCAGCGCCGACGACCCGGAAGGGAATTCGTCGACGCGCGCGCCGGGGGACTCCACGTCGACGGAGCGTGAATATCCCGATCGGCTCGACGCCCGCCTCTTACGCATCGGGAGCGTCTGCCTGCTCGTCTCGGTGATGGCCAGCCTCGACACCACCATCGTCGCCGTCGCACAGCGCACCTTCGTCGTGGAATTCGGCTCCACCCAGGCGATCGTCGGCTGGACGGTGGCCGGTTACATGCTCGGGCTGGCCACCGTCACCCCGATGACCGGTTGGGCCGTCGACCGATTCGGCACCAAACGCCTTTTCATCGGCTCGGTTCTGGCGTTCACGGTGGGCTCGCTGCTGTGCGCGATGGCCCCGAACATCGCGTTACTCATCATTTTCCGGATCGTGCAGGGCGTCGGCGGGGGCACCCTGATGCCGCTGACCCTCACGATCGTGAGGCGTGAGGCCGGCCCCGACCGGCTTGGCCGTGCCATCGCCCTGGCGGCCATCCCGATGTTGCTCGCTCCGATATGCGGACCGGTTCTGGGCGGGTGGCTGATCCGAACCTACGGCTGGGAGTGGTTGTTCCTGATCAACCTGCCGGTGGGCCTGACGGCCGTAGTCCTGGCGGCGGTCTTCTTCCCTCGGGATCGATCCACACCGTCGGAGACCTTCGACTTCGTCGGCATTCTGCTGCTGTCACCCGGCGTGGCCGCGTTCTTGTACGGGGTGTCGGAGCTTCCCGGCCGCGGCACGGTGGCCGACAGCCACGTGTGGATGCCGATGGTTCTCGGTCTCGCGTTGATCACCGCGTTCGTCGTGCATGCCTTGTACCGCGCGGAGCATCCGCTGATCGACTTCAGGTTGCTGTCCAACCGCGCCGTCGGCATGGCCAACGTGGCGATGCTCCTCTACGTCGTCGCAGGGTCGATCGGCCTGCTGGTTCCGAGTTACTTCCAGCAGGTGATGCACCAGACACCCCTGCAGGCGGGGCTGCACCTGATTCCCGTCGGCCTTGGCGCCATGGTGTCCATGCCCCTCGCCGGAATCCTCATGGACAGATACGGTCCCGGCAAGATCGCGCTCGCCGGCCTGGCCCTTGTGGTGACGGGGTTGGGCGCCTTCGCATACGGGGCCGCCACGCAAATGGACTACCGACCGACCCTGCCCGCCGCATTGGTGATCACGGGCATGGGGTCGGGCTGCGCCATGCTGCCGCTGTCCGGGGCGGCGGTGCAGACACTGGCTCCGCAGCAGATCGCGCGGGGTTCGACGCTGATCATGGTCAACCAGATGATGGCCGGGGCAGTGGGGGGCGCCCTGATGTCGGTCATCCTCACGAGCCAGTTCAATCGCAGCGAAACCATCTCCGCGGCCAACGAACTGGCGATGCTGCAGCAGGACGCCGACGGCGGGCTGCCCGTCGACCCGTCGGCGACATTGCGAGCGCCCCTTGCTCCCGACTTCCTGAGTCACCTGCAGAACGATCTGGCCCACGCCTACGCGACGGTGTTCGTGGTGGCCGTCGGACTCATGGCGTTGACGTTCATTCCCGCGGCGTTCCTGCCGAAGAAGCCAGCAGCATCACTCGCGGAAACGACAGCGGCGGCCAACGCTTTGGACACAATCAGGTGACGAGATCGTCTCGTTTGCAACGGAATTCCGGCTGAGGCGAGCGTCCCGCGAAAACCAACGTCACCATTTGGAAACGGCGCGGTGCGGCGTGTCCGCCCATCACTGTTGGTGTCGATAAATTGACGACGTCGGCCAGAGGTGTCTCTGGTGCGGCGTGCGGTATGCACCAACTGAAGCGGAATATCTGAGCGCGAATGAAGGAGTCGATGGGTGATGGCGATCTTTGATCGGATCAACCTCCGAGTAATTGCTGTCGGAGCCGGGGTGGGCATCGCGATAGCGCTGACCCCCGGGAATGCAGCGGCTGGCGGATGCGATTACCAGACGTCGGCGGGCGAGGCTCCAGCGGCGGGTGCGGCCCCCTGCGCTCCCATCTCCGAGATGGCCGGTGTTCCGATGGCGCTGCCCGGCCCGGTGCCGATCGTGCCGCAGATCGTGAAGCCGCCGCTGGTGCCGCCGATCGTGCCGCCGCCGCTGGTTCCGCCGGTCCCACC
>CAZOIX010000019.1:0-15310 GCA_964579685.1 uncultured Mycobacterium sp. | reverse complement strand
GCCGAGCTGGCACTGGTAGAAGCCCGCCGCGCGCACAAGCGGCTGCAAGCGGGGCTCGAACATCTTGCGGCCGATGCTGAAGCGCTGCGCTGCTTTCAGTTCATGAACGCCGTGATGCGCGATCAGCGCATCGCCTCCCAGGTAGCTGCCTTGCGGGCATCGGATCCCGCCTTGTCGATCGCCGATGCACAAGCCAAGGTAGCCGAGGCGGGTGCGAAGGCGGCATCGTGGCGGCCCTTCCAGTTGGCGTTCATTCTGATGCAACTTGGAGCCCTCACCGATCCAGCAGCACCGCTGCGCAGCGCCGCGCATTTGGCGCAAGTCGAGTTGCTGTTCTTCCCGACCGGTGGCGGCAAGACGGAGGCCTACCTCGGACTGGCGGCGTACACCTTCGCGATCCGGCGTCGCCAAGGTCTCGTCGTTTCCACCGACGGTCCGCTGGACGGCCGCGACGGCGTAGCGGTGCTGATGCGCTACACGCTGCGGCTGCTCACCGCCCAGCAGTTCCAGCGAGCCACCGCCCTGGTGTGCGCCGCCGAGCTCGCGCGTCGAGCTGACGAAACCACCTGGGGCAGCGAACCGTTCCGCATCGGGCTGTGGGTGGGGACCGACGTGAGCCCGAAACGCTTCGAGGAAGCCGACGAACAGCTGACGAAAGCCAACGAATACGGGTCGCATCGGCTGACCGTGCTCCAGGTCCAACGCTGCCCCTGGTGTGGCACCCCGATCACCGCGGCGCAGGTCAAGGCCGACGCCACGGCCCGGCGGGTGTTCGTCTACTGCGGTGATGACCTGGCGCGTTGCCCGTTCGCCAAAGGCGGCCAGGTCAGTGAGGGCCTGCCGATTCTCACCGTGGACGAGGAGATCTACCGACTGACACCGGCGTTTGTCATCGCCACCGTCGACAAGTTCGCCCGTTTGGCCCGCGAAGGCGAAGCCGCCGCATTGTTCGGCTACGTCGGGCGGCGCTGCGGACGCCACGGCTACGTCCATCCCGACTACGCGGCGTGCAACATCTCCACCGCGCATCCGGCCGTGGCCGGATATCCCGCGGCCACCGTCCATCCGGTGAACCGGCTGCGGCCGCCGGATCTGATCATCCAGGACGAGCTGCACCTGATCACCGGGGCGCTGGGCACCGCCGTTGGGTTGTTCGAGGTTGCGGTGGAGACCCTGGCGTCCTGGGAACGGCCCGACGGCAAACCTGTGCGGCCGTTGATTGTGGCGTCCACGGCCACCGTCCGTAATGCGCAGGAGCAGGTGCGTGGCCTGTATGGGCGGCGCCTGGAGATCTTTCCGCCGCAGGTGCTCGACGTCGCCGACACCTACTTCTCCCGTGAAATTCCGATCACCAAAACAACTCCCGGCCGCCGCTACATCGGGGTGAGCGCGCAGGGCGTGCGCCTGGCCAGCGCCGAGATCCGCGTCTCGGAGGTGTTGCTCTCGGCCGGGCAGCTGCTGTTGGACCGCAGCGGCATCGCCGCCGACCCCTATCTGACGCTGGTCGGGTACTTCAACGCCACCCGCGAGTTGGCGGGCATGACCCGCTACATGGGTGACGATGTGCAGAACCGAATCAAACAGCCCCGCAAAGACTCCGGGTTCCCACCCCGCCACGGTGCCGCGTTCGGCCTGCTGAACACCGGTGAACTCACCGCACGGATCGCGTCGTCGGAGATCGGCCGCACACTGGACCGGTTGGGGTTGGAGTTCGACCCCGACTACGACACCACCGAAGCCTTCCAGGCGCGAATCGCCGCACAGCGCGACGGCAAGAAGGTGCCCACCCGCAAGGAGGCGCCGTTCGACGTGGTGCTGGCGACTTCGATGTTGCAGGTCGGTGTCGACGTGCAGCGGCTCGGGCTGATGCTCGTCGTCGGTCAGCCCAAGAACACCGCCGAGTACATTCAGGCGTCCTCCCGCGTCGGCCGCGACGCTTCCCGGCCCGGCTTGGTTGTGACGCTGGGTAATTGGGCTCGTCCCCGCGATCTGGCGCACTACGAGCAGTTCCGTCACTACCACGAGACGTTCTACTCTCAGGTCGAAGCGTTGTCGGTGACGCCGTACTCACCGACGTCGCTGGATCGAGGATTGGACGGGTTGTTGGTCAGCGTGGCGCGCGTCGTGCAGGCGCCTCTCGATGACGGGCTCTCCCAGGAGCGCGGTGCCTGGCGGATCAAGGAACACCGGGAAGTGGTCGAGCGGGTGGCCGAGCGACTCAAAGCCCGGATCTCGGCCGCGGCGCAGGATGACGCCAGGGTGAAGTATGCCAGCGACCGGCTGGTCAACCGCATCGATCGGTGGGTCGATCGCGCCAACCGGGCGAGCGACATGCACAGGACGCTGGTGTACGAGCGCACCGGGGAAGGGGACAAGTACCTGCCGTTGCTGATGAGCCCTGAGAACGCTAAAGCCGTTGTTGGGTCGTCGAATCAGGCGCCGTTCGTCGTCGCGAACTCGATGCGGGAAGTGCAGCCGGAGATCAACATCCTGGTCAGCCCGATCCCGGAGCGGCTGTTCGCGCATGTACCCGACGGAGCACCACGGTGGACCCTGCCAGTGGGGGATGAGGACTGATGACCGACACCGCGCCCGACGAGGTGATGCTGCACGATCCGGGGGAGGCACTGGACCCGCTGGCCGACGCCGAAGACGCGGTGGTGAAGAACCGCGCCAAAGTTGGCTCGTCACGGCCGTCGTCGCTGCTCTACACCTACGGGCCGGGCTCGATCATGGATCTGCCCGGTTTCTCGGTGATGCCCGCGGGGTTGGACGACTGGGAACCCATCTGGAAGAGGCGCGAGAAGATTCCGGCGATCATCGAGCCACGGCTGCTCAATGTGATCCGGATGCACCTCGGTCCGCAGGTGGACGCGCTGCGGCCGTATCCTTGGCAGCCCAAGCAGAATTCGTTCGCCAAAGAGGGCGCCGACTTAGGCATCCCCGCACGAATATTCCCGCAGTGGCTGCGATGCACGGGCTGCGATTACCTCGGGCCACTGACGCGATTCAGCTACACCAACACCCATCCCTTCCGCCCAGATCTCGCGCAGTTCACCCATAAGGGCTGTCCGGGCCGCGGCGCGCAGCGCGCTGGCACGAAGACTGGGAAGCGAGAAAGCCCCGCGGTACCCGCACAGCATCTGCTGACATGCACCAACGGTCATGTCGACGAATTTCCCTACGAGCTGTGGGTGCATCGCGGCCGGCGGTGCCCCAAGGCGGAGCGACCCGACCTGAAGATGCGCGACGCCAACGTCGGCAAGAGCGTCGGCTCGATGATCGCATGCACGCAATGTGGGGCCACCCGCGGCATGGCAGAGGCACAGGGCTCGGTGGGGCGCGACAAGCTGCCGCAGACCTGCCGGGGACGACACCCGCATTTGAACGCCTTCGACAAAGAGTGCGACGCGCGGCCGACATTGATCATGATGGGGGCCTCGAACCTTTGGTTCGCCTCCACACAATCGATCATCGTCATGCCGCGCACCGACGCCGAGAAAGCCGAAGCGTTGGGTGACCTCCTGCGCCTGGAGCTCGGCGTCGACACCGTCAAGCAGTTCGCCGGACAACTCGACGTGATCCGCGCGATGGCAGGCATGAAAGATATTGACCTGAGCAGCGTTTCGGACGAGAGTCTCTCGACAGCGATTGCCGACGCGCTTACGCCGCCGGAGTCCGACGAGGAGCGTAAGAAGAAGCGCGACGACTGGGATCCCGTAGAACTCCTGGTCCCCGAGTGGCAATACCTGCAAAAGCCGGCGCTGTTCCCCTCCCAGAAGAACACTACTGGGCTGATGGTGACCGACATGGCACGCGGGGCCGAGCTTCCTAAGCAGATCAGCCGCGTGGTCGCGGTCAACCAGATGAAGAAGGTCAACGCCTTCATCGGGTTCACCCGTCTCGATGAGATGGACCGGGTCAATGACCTGCCCGGGCGCCTGGTCAAGCTCACCCGCAACGGCAAGCCGACGTGGGTTCCCGCGACGGAGGACCGCGGCGAAGGAATCTTTCTGCAGCTAAGCCTCGATGCCGTCGAAGCCTGGGAGAACAGCATCCGTGACACTTCGTTGTGGACCGCGCACAAGGCAGCGCACCTTCGCAACTTCCGTAATCGGTTTTCTGAAACAGCCGGGGTAGTGGAGCCCGAGACCCGTCTGCCCGCACCTCGATACTGGTTGCTGCACACCTTGTCTCACGTTCTGATCCGTGAAATGGCAATGTCGTGCGGCTACGGCGCAGCCAGTCTTAGCGAACGAATCTATGGCTGGCCAGCCTCCGCGCACCGCGAGGGGTCTGCCGGCCTGCTGATCTGCACCACCGCCTCGGACAGCGAAGGCACTCTCGGTGGCCTCGTCGCGCTGTCAGAGCCATCTCGACTGCAGGGCCTGGTGATTTCAGCGCTTCGCAGAGCTGCCCGGTGCTCGTCGGACCCTGTGTGCGCCATGCGAACCCCGAGTGATCCCGAAGAGTTCTTGCATGGAGCAGCCTGCCACTGCTGCACCTTCGCCTCGGAGACATCGTGCGAAAGGGCCAACCGGTTCCTCGACCGCCGCTTCCTGCTCACATTGCCCGGCGCGCACGGCAAGCCGGTGCCAGGGTTCTTCGGGAGCCCTGATGTCCGATGATCCGGTGGCTCAGCTGGGGAAGTATCTCACCGCGACTGAGGCCGAAAGCTTGGCGGTGCTGATCGGAGCTGGTGAGCACACCACTCACGCGCTGGCATCGGTAAGCCCCGCGCGGCGTGGGCGCGCCGCAGAGTTACTGCAGGCCGCGGGAATTGGGCACCTCTCGCCGGAGCCATCGGTCGCAGTGCTTCGCGGTATCGCGGGGGCGAAGTCGGTTCACCGTGACCTCGTACCGGTTTGGACCATGCCGGGAAACGAAGCTACGACCGGGCACTTGACAAGCCAGTTTCACGATGTGGTCGCCGCTGCCCGGACCTCGGTAACCTGTGCGACTTATAACTTCTCGCCGACATCGAACATGTGGGATGCACTCAAGAAAGCATCCGAGGCACCCGAGGTCGTCGTGTGCATTTACGTTGACGCTGAAGTGGGCGACCCGGTTGGCGTCAAGGCAAGGCTGCCACGCGCCACCGTCTACCGCTCCGCGATGCTCTCCGACGACGTTCAGATCGTGAGCCACACGAAATTCATCGTCGTTGACCACGAGATCGTGTTGCTGACCAGTGCCAACTTTTCCTACAACGCGGAGAACCGCAACGTCGAGTTCGGTCTGCTGATCCGCGATAGCGGCCTCGCAGGGTCGATGGAATCGACAATGGCCAGCAAGCGAGGAACCCTGTATGAGCTCATTTGACGGAGCCTTTGGCCGTGCGGGAACGTTTATCCGGCGACAACTGTCTCTTCGTGTCGAGGTACGGGAGCGCATGGCCGCCGTCTGCCGGGACAACCCGGAGTGGTTTGAAGACGCCGCGCGGCAGTTAGAGCGACGACTGCGTCGCACCAGCTTGCCATTGCCGCCACGGACCCGCTCGCGAAGAGACAAGTGGCCCCACGACCCTGAACCGTATGTTCCGATGCGTCAAGCGCATCCCGTCGACATAATGATCGCACGGGCGCTTTCGAGAACCTGGGGCGCAGCTCAATTCGGGTGCTCGCCCAAAGGAAATGTGTTCACGGCCGACACGGACGGCTGGTCGCTTCCGAAGGAAGACCGACGCGACGATGTGACGGGTATTTCGCCCCTCCTCGAGGAGGCTGCGGATATCTTCAATTCCCTGCGGCGGGGGCGAGGCGGGCGTTTCTACGAGCGAGACGGCTGCTTTTTCGATGCCGATGACAGGAGTACATTCTTCTGCGTCGATTTGCGAGACGACATCGATCTCGATGATTGGCAGGACCCGGTTGGCGGGTTGCTGCCAGAAATCTTCGCATGGTTTCGTCAGTAGGTAACACTGCGACTCAGACGTATCGCAGACTGGGACACCGTCCGATATTCGTCACTGTTCGTCAAGAACGTTCATCAACTCCGCCCTTATGTCAGACGCGTCCCCGGCCAGGTCTACAGTCAAGAACCGGTAACGATGACCTTGGATTGTCGCCGACTCACTAAGATGTTGTCTTACAACGGGATACAGTAAGGCCCCCTCAGTATCGAGCGACAACTGGTCTCGGCCGTGCTGCGATTGAACGTAGGCGTATAGCTGGAAAATGTGGTCTCGCGAAAGCTTCGGTAAACCATACTGATTCGGCTTCAACGCATCAGCGAATTTGGTCTCAACGATTATTCGCCGGTTCGACGACTCGAGTAGTGTGTCGGTCTTCATGATCGGTAGTACGTTTTGCAGTCCGCGCGTTGCGGCAGTGATCGGCCAATGGTGATGCACTTCGCCCGGCGCCACCGACCAGCCAGATGGTAGCGCTGCCTTATAGAAACCGCGCACCGCCGCTTCGTACAAACGGCGGATCTCTGCTGCCTCTCGCTCGGGTTCGCGATTTGTCGACTTACCTGCAGCCTCGGCAGGAATGGACATTTCCAGAAGCAGACGTGCTGCGTCTACGGCCTCGACGTCAGCTTGCTCGTTCCGTCCCAGTCTCAGTATTGCTGCTTCACGGACCGAAACAGGCTGCGAGGACACTCCATACTGTGTCAGGAGTTCGACAAGGCGTCGTGCTCGTCGCTCGAGGATATGATCGCCGACATCACGAGCGGCAACCGACAGGGCAGTCCTCAAGACGCGATTGCATTGAGTGTCCACTGACAGTTCGTCGAACCTGCAAGCAACTCGACCTCGCGCGAGCAGCCGTTTCGATTCGGTTGCCAGAAGGTCGATTTGTCCGCGAACTCTGGTAAGTGTGGCAGCAAGTTCCCGGTACTGACGTCCGAGGCTGCGCTGAAGGCGTCGTTCAACTGCGACCACCAATATCTCTGCAATAACATCGAAAAGGTCGTCAGGGTTTTCGTCCACGCCACTCTCGCGGAGCAGCTTATCGCGCTGGTACAGCCGAGACGCATAGAGCATCAGCAGCCAGAGGTTACGCACCGGAATCTTGGTGCTGCCACTGACAATGACGCCCGATCGCATCATGCGGTCCCGATCAACGCATCGGTCTCCGCGGCCACCTTGGCTGGCTCATCGAACCAGTATTCAGTCAATAGCGGCCGAATCTCTTGCTCAACCACTTCCCTGATCCACGCCCGGGGGTTCTCGATGGGGCTGCGGCTCGCCGGCGTGAAGAAGCTGTGTCCGATTCGATACTGCTCACCAAGCGAGTGGTCGTCAGCGATCCGCTGGTTAAGTACGTTGATCCTGTCGGCCAGGTTTGCGAGCGTCTCAACGTCGACACCGTTCCGCTCGGATACCCATTGCCGCCACTTGTCATTGAACTGCGGCGACAAGTTGGCGAACGCGAAGCGTCGTCGCAATGCGAAGTCAACGATCGCCAGTGATCTGTCGGCGAGGTTCATCGTGCCAATGATGTACAAGTTGTCTGGGATATGTACCGGTGCTTCACCAGGTTTGCGATAGGTCAGCGTGAGAGCTTCTGCGGGACTGCGCTTATCTGCTTCTAGCAAAGTGAGCAGTTCGCCGAAGATCTGCGCTAAATTGCCGCGATTGATCTCCTCGATCACCAGGACATGTCGACGTCCCGGGGTGGTCTCTGCTCGCTTGATCAGATCGAGGAAGAGCCCATCCGTCATCACAAGCTTGTCGTCGCCACTAGGCCGCCAGCCGCGGACGAAGTCTTCATACGACAAGGTGGGATGAAACTGGACGGACTGAAGCAGGTCCGTCGACCCCTGCCCCACCAGAGCTCGGCCGAGCCGCTTCGCGAGCCACGTCTTCCCGGTTCCTGGTGGACCTTGCAGGATCAGGTTCTTCTTGCGCTCAAGCGCAGCGAGGTAGCCCGCGAGCGTCTCGTGCGGGAGGAAGCAACCCTCGTTGATGATGTCTGTGACTCCATAAGTCGGAGTGGTCGGAGTTTCTTCCTCCGTCGTCTCGTCATCACCCTCTTCATCGATGATTGGCGCTTCATCGCCGAATCTCTCTGCCCAATAGGGGTCGTTGCGGAACTCATCGAGGTTCTGCTCGGCACCGTTGAAGGCGAAGTCGATTAGTGCTCGCGACTTCCAGTCGACCGGTTTGAGACGCCAGACAGTCTGCTGATTGGTGTAAAAATACCACTCTCGCACATCGTCCTGCGGCTCCCAGTCGACGTCTACGGTGTGGCCGTCGCCGTGGTTTCGTGTGATAGTGCCAATTGCTTTTATCGTCATCACCGACACCCGGTTTCCCTTTGCGTCGAACGGTAATTCGTACTTCCTCGTGAAGGTCGCCTTGATGGCGATCCGGTCGCCGGCTTTCATTGTGTTGACGACGCCGCGGTACTTCTCGTCATACCCGTTGACCCAACGACCTTCCGACCGGAACCGTTCCGTTTGATCGCCCTCCGCCACGTCGTAGTCGTCGTCCGACTTTGTGTAGAAGGCGCCGACGAACCAGTACGTCGGCAGCTTGTCGGAATCGTCTGTGACAGAACCTGTCGCGTGCTTCTTTGGTAGATAAGCCTGAAAAGCGGGGATTGCCTTCAGATCAGCTTCGGTAATTTCTTCTGGATAGTCGACCAGCATCTGGCGGCCGAAGTCCGTGATTCGAGGTTGGCCCTTCTTGACCTTCTCGACGGCCTTCGCGCGGGTGAGGAAAGACAGAGCCCAACCCACACGATTTTCCGCCTGGCCTTGACCTGATTCCAACTTGATTCCGCGCTGGGCTTCAGTGAGGCCGACACGATCCATCACGGCCGGGCGTAGGGCAGCTGTCGTCCATACCGCGCCGTCGCTAAGTACCTCGAGGGTGGGGCGAAGGAACTTCGGCCATGGTGGAACCTGCGAAGCTGATTCTGGCGTGCTCAATGCTTACCTCTCAGTTCAAGTGGGTGCGGTTTGCCATCGCTGACACTTCTAAAGACAGACTGGTTGCAATCATGAAGCGCAACAATGGATTGACTGCCTTCTGCATAGCGGTTAGTCGCACGTTGTGAGGCGATTTTGCGATCGTCGGGAAGCCCGTGAGCCGGTGAGGCCGCTGAGATCGATCTCACGCAGGCGGTGTTCCAGCTTCTTATGTGCATCTCGACGGCAATTGCCTTGATCCACGTCTCTTTCGGCGCTGACGTCGCCACCCCCTTCTTCTGATCTGTATCTCCGCTACGAGCGTTCGACAAGTGCCGCAATTGCTTGCGATGCGTGCTCGGCATCTGACGGAATGCGTTCAAATCGTGCAATTTGACCCGTAGGTGTCGACCACGGTCCTGCTGTGTCGGCGAGGGCGTCGTCCTCATCGTGCGGCGGATAGGCCAGCACACCAAGCGGAGCCTCGTGACCGGCCAGATAGGCGGCGAGCTGGTAGAGGTCGCTACGCTCAACTCCGCTGGGGCTGCCTACCCACGATCGCAGCCGCTTGTATTTCGCATCGATGACAGCGCGCACCAGTCCGTCGCCATTGCGGACGACGATGTCGGGTTTGAGTCGGCCGAGGTGAATATCGGGCCGGCGCTGCGAACGCAACAAATGCGTGCCGTCGCGCTGTGCTGTCCCGTGCTCCACACGGCCGGAACCGAAAGCCCTCCGCGCGCAGTGCAACAGGAAAAGCTCCCACAGTTCAGCAACATCGATGAGGACGCAAGACACGTCGGCGCCGCTCGCGGATGTGAGGTGCCCGCGTCGTTTGACGATCTCGTAAGACAGTCGGGCTACGGCTTCGTATCTGCGGCTGATCGGCGTGTAGCGCACACTGCGTAGCGCCATCGGATTCGGCAGCTCGGGTTGTGCACCGACGACCCCGCGGAGCTGCGCGAGGACACTTCCGGTCCTAGTGGGCCGCCACGTCGGCTTCGCTGGTAGTAGCGATCGCAGCGCTCGATCTGCAAGTACAAGCACGCGTGACACTGGGTTATCTAGGTCCCGCTCGTTCCGCATCGTTGTTACGAGTGGGCTACCAGCTACGCGATGCTTCGCGGTTCCTGAAACGTCGATTCTTCCCCGCACATACAGTTCTTCGTGGCGGGAGACTCGACGAAGCCGCGGTGTTCCGTGCCTCGCTGCATCGGCGACAGCAGCCGACCACACCCGGTCTATGAGTTCGACGATCAATGGTCCGCGCGGACCTACGGCGGCGGACTTCGGTATTGCGGTGACGTTCAACGCCAGCGCTAGCCAATCGCCGATGACATTGATGCTGAGCCTTGGCTCTATGCGGATCTCGCGATTCTCGAATCTCAGCTCGCCGATGTAGCGGCCCGCCCACCAGGTGCCGTCGACACTCCGATTTAGCGCCTCTTCGTCCTCATCGTCGACGCGCGCTGGGCCGCCGGTGAGACGGACCACGTGATCGTCGTCGCGCAGGTGAGCAGCCAGTCGCGCCAGCCACGCGTCCTCGGCCGAATCGACAGGGATATGCGCTGAGAGGTCACGCAGGACGAGCGGCTGAATCACGCCACCGTTCCGCTGAACAGCGCGGCTTTCAATCGGTCGCGTTCGGCGGCAGCGACGTCGGCGTCGAGGCCACCGAGATACTGCATCAACAATGGCTCGATCGAGTACTGCCAGAGGTCCAACAAGCTCCGTTGCGGTTTGCCCTTGCTTGTCCAGAACACGCCGCCAGTGAGCATCTTTCGGCCGCGCAACCAGTTACCGACGAAAAAAGCAGCATCGAAGTAGTAGGTGTGTCCCAATGCGTACTGCGGACCCAGATGTGGCGACTGTGCGATCGCACGATTGAGCAGCTCCGCACGTTCTGAGAGGGTGGTCATGTCGGCGACGGCGCGGTCCCAGCCCCACTTCTTCGGGATGTGTTGCGGCCAGCGAACCTCGTTCACGGTGACGATGGCGTCTCGTTCGAATTCTGCGGGGCGCCAGAAGAACCGGCGTCGAAGCGCGAAGTCAAGTTCTTCAATGGACTGATCGATCAGATTCATCGTTCCAATCACAAACAGATTGGACGGCAGCGCCAGTGTCGCTGGGGAATCGTCCTGTTCGCCCTCGTCGTTGATTCCCGGCAGCGTGACCTCTGCGTCGCGGTTCTCGAGCAGAGTGAACGCCTCGCCAAACATCCGACTCAGATCAGTGCGGTTGATCTCGTCGAGGACCAGGACCACCGGGAGGCGAGCGTCATCGGGTACCGCATTGATGGCGGCAACCAGGCGAGGTAGATATCCGGGCACGTACTTCGTGCTGCCCTCCGGGGTGAGACGCAGACCTCGAACGAACTCTTCATAGCCGTAGCCGGGGTGCAACTGCAGCCAGTGCACATTCTGTGCGACATAATCGTCGAGTTGCGCTTGATCCCTAAAAAACCTTGCAGCACCCCACTTTTCGAGTGCGCCGCGTCGGATAATTTGTCCGGCTAGCTGGCGAGTGCGGTGCGTCTTTCCGGTGCCTGGGGCTCCGAAGATAACCATTTGCTTCTTATAGAGCAGCAAGTCGATGTCAGTGGCGCCTTCTTCTTGCGCTGACCTCGAGTCCCAGATCGCTTGCAGCGGCGGCCGGTAGAAATCCAGCACCGGGTCGCCGCCGATTGGCTTCGCGCCGAGCTCCGTCAGTTTCTGACGAATCAAGTACAGCTGTTCGTCGGGGTCCTCCGGCACGTCTCCAGCTGAGAAGAATTCCTTCGCGAAGGCATCGGTGATAAGTCGCTTGTGGTTACCGCTTGAGATGCGCTCGAACTCGTCGGGGAAGAGTAGATGCAGCAAGATGTGGCGCATTTCGCGCACCGCGATATCGGAGCTGACGTCGTCGGCGAAGTCCCGCATACGCCAAGGATCGTTTAGCAACTCGAGCTGTGTCTGGGGATCCTCAATCGCTTTGAAGCGGAGGCAGAAGTCCATCAGGTACCCGAGCTGACGGTCTCGGGTGAGGTTGTAGCCGGGACCGGGATTGGCGACGCCCTCGCTCATGACATCGGCAATTCGTTGCCAGCCAGGTGGCATCTCCTGGCCGAGTGGCTCGACGACGGACCGCAGCATGGTCCGCTTCGCTCCCGGGCTGATTGCACCCAGCGCAAACGAGAAGTAAATGGCGAGCAGTTCGACGACCAACCAGCGCAGGTCATCGTCAGCGGTCTCCAACTGTGTCGCCAGCTTCTCCGCGAACGTCCGGTCGGAGCCCTCCAGGGGATTCTCGATCAACCGCTCCCGGAAATCCTGCAGCTTCGCGGTAGTCCACAACTGGCGATCAGAGAAGATCAGCGAGCCGGATTCGAGCAGACAGCTCGTTTTCCAGTCCTGGACTAGTGCGTCGACCTTGGCGCGACTTCTCCCCGGATCCACAAAGCGTGCCACGCGTCGCAGTCTAACGACGCCGGTCTGAAGCCCGACACATCTCAGCTAACGTGTTCCGACGCCTCCGTGGACGCGGCCATGAACCGCCTGCATCCTTGCGATAGCTGCAGCAATAGTGACTTACAACCGCGGACCGCCGTCGTGAGAATTCGGGTGAAGAAGTCGAAGAACAAAAAGGCGAAGAGCGAAGGCGATGGTGTTGTGTCATCCCCACGCACGTCAGATTCAGGTGTGATCAGCGGCGACGCACGGTGAAGATCTCGCCACTCAACTGTGACCAACGCTCGGCGGAGTCTTGACGGATATCCACTTCGCCGACGATGCAGCGCTCGTCAGCCGGGCTGAATTGAACGGTCTGGCCGAACGGCCGTATCGCGGGCGTTGGAAAGAGCGGCCCTGCCGGATGATCGAGCGCGCGTTGCACTTCCTCGGCAGTCGCTCGTGGGAATCGTCGCAGAAGGGCGGGGAACAGCGCTTTCGAGTAACCATCGACGTGGAACGCTGAGATTGTCCCGTCCACTAGATTCTCGCTATTGGCGATTGCATCGCGAGGACCTTGTCGGGTTGCGTGCACGACAAGCCGCACTCCGAAGGTTTCGTCAGGTCGCAGCTCATGGCCAGTGTGTTCAACGCGTCCATCCGCACTACCCTGCCGAATGGCGAACCAGATCGGCCCCGCGGAGTCATCCAACGGCAATCGGCGAGGGACGCGGTGCCAGCGTGCGAGGACCTTGTCATCCTCCCAGTCGGTCCAATGGCCACCAATGCTGTAACGGTAATAGTGCAAATGACCGCCAACCAGGTCAATGGGAACCGGCGGTTCCGGGGGACTGTAGGAACCGCGCTCAAAGCGCAGCAGAGTGATCCCGCTCGGTAGCGAGCCGGTCATATTCGTGAAGAGGCTGTTCTCAACATCCGAGACCGCCCGATTCGTGGTGTCGTAGTAACCGGCGAATGGTTTGTTGGGAAGCGCTATGCGGACAAGAGCCTCCTTCATTTCTGCCTTCAGAGTCTTCTGCCAGTCGTAGCGCTCCATGCCGTCGAACTGGATGCGATATCCACTCCACACCTCGACGACAGAAGCTGAGGTGCGGACGCAGTAAGGTTTCATCGTTCCCTCCGGGTGAGCACGGTTGATGGACTATTGCGAGACTGCGACGGCAAGAGTTGATTGTCTACAGGGACAACCCGAGCCGACCCTGCAGCTCGCCCGTCAACGGTGTAAGCAACCGAAACGTGACAAGCATCGGCTCAGATCCTTCGTAGCTCATCGGCACAACTCGGCCCAAGTACGTGAACGCGATGTCATTACCTTTCCGCCGCATCCACAGTTCGATTGCCTTACCCGTTTCCGGCGACTCGAGGATTTCCCGTCCCTTCTTTCGCGTCGGTGATGTGGACAACTGCGAGCTCCATACGAACACGTCGGGACCTTCGAAGTGCTCGGTGTATTGGGTTCTGTCACTGCGCTTCTCGAGCGAGACGAACAGGATGGTGTGGTTCTTCAGCGACACGTGACCAGACCGCCAATTGCCCGAGTTATACACCTCGCCATAGAGCGGCGGCACATCCGTGCTCTTGTACTGCTCGCCGATCTTCGAAGCCAGCGGATTGATCGCCTCCTGGTGGAGCTTCGTGATCAACCGAGCCACCGGCCGCATATCTGAACGACCTTCGATGGGGGCAACCGCCGCATTGTTCGACTCCAAGAGATAGCCGCGCTCCGACCTCCGCAGCACCTTCAGAGTCCCGGCCGTACCTGTCTTGTCCGCCGTTTCGACAAGCACCGGTTGATCGATGTAGTCGCGGGCCGACCCGCCGCTGATCCACTCGAACAACAGTGGGTCGCCATGCTTGATCGGATCCGCTCCGCCGTCCATCGAATCACCCTTCGCGAAGCACACGAAGTGGTCTGACGGTGATAGCGGCTGTCCCCCCGCTCGTTTCACCGGAATCTCCGTTGAGGCGTGGTCGCTCCAAGAGGTTTGAGCGTCGGGCCCACATGCGATCGTGTAGTCGCCGAATAGCGGCACATAGTCCACCTGTAGGTCCGTCTCGGCCGAGCGATCGGGCTGGACCACCAGTGTCCCGTCGACCAGCTCGATCTTCACCAGGTGCGACATCCCCGGGTGACCGGCCGAGGGACCGAACCAACCGCGGAGCAATGCCGGCAGTGCGTTCCCAGCAACGTCTCGACGCGTTGCAGTAGCGACCGCACCCTTCGCAAACGACGCATTGAACTCCGCTCCCTCAGCGATGAATTCAACGCTCCCCTCGGGCAGATCGGGGGATTGCCGTCGGTCCAGACGGATGGCTGGATGACCATCTGCATAGGCGAGCCGGCACGTCCATGTCCTCGTCGAGGCTTTCTCCTTGTGCAAAACGTAGTTTGCGAGTCGGTACTCGACAATCTCTGCGACCAACGCATCGAACACGTCGCCCACATCGTCGCCCATCGTGAACGTCGGAACGATTCGATCATCCTCCAGCCGGAAGAGTTTGGCTGTGAGGGATCCATCTGGGCCCGTACCGGTGAGATGTGCGATCGGCCACCTCCTCCAATAACCCGCCCACTCGTCATCAGTTGCACTCGCTAGGTCGGGGAACTCTTTCATCGGTACGTCGCGCGCGAGTCTCGGGTCGTCGAGGAGAACCTCGCGCGCTACTCGAGCGTTGTTGGCGACCTCGTCTCCCGAGCGGAGAGCGCCCTCATGTAAGAGCGCGCGAATGGTCACGAGTTTGTAGCTCTTGTTAATGCTCTCCGTCTGAAATGCTCGAAGTGTCTCGCCGAAGGCGTCGACCACAGCAGCCTCGCGCTCGCCGAGCAAGTCTGCCGCCCGGAGGAAGCCGAACCAGCTTCCATGCTTCGTCGTGACGATCGCGGGATCATGACCGGCACGGAAAGTTTGAGCCGCCGTCGGCCTGAATCCGTCCTCTTCCATGTATGCGCGGCAATACTCCTCGATGGCATCGCCTGCAGACGTACGGGTAAGGGCCTTCAGCAT
>CAZOIX010000018.1:0-15503 GCA_964579685.1 uncultured Mycobacterium sp. | reverse complement strand
CGCCGGAACCGAGCAGGAGGGCGTACACGCCAGGCTGGGCGTGAACAGATGTCGCGAGCATGACTTGGGGGCTGAGCGCGGATTTTCGATCGACCATGGTGGACCTTCCTCGTCTTGCGCAGGTTCTCACAGCCCTGCGACATCGACCTTGCTCCGAGGTCGCTGAGTCGTAGAACGGCAACGTCCCACTCTGGCGAGGCCTGATGGGTGAGCCTGGCGCCATGACTGACATCCACTTCCGTGTCCTGGACTTCGTCGCCGCGCTGGCCGCGAGGCGAGCCGCCGAGAACGCACACATCCTTGGGGAGGATCTGGCGTCGAGTGATGCCAGCGGGCTCTCTGAGACCGACGCGGAGTATGAGAGGGCGGCGGCCGCGTTGATCGCTGAGCCAGATTGGCCGCCGGGCACCCGGCAGGATTTGGTGACGGCGCTGCGGGACTTCTTTGAGGACGACGAGGCTTTGGTGGCCGCGGTGAATAGGGCGCACCGCGAGCGCCGCGCGAAGGCAAAGCGTCCGGCGAGGCCGAGCGCTCCCTAGGTCGGCGTCGTCGACGTGAGTGCCGCTAGGTGCATCTCACGGCTCACTGTGAGTGCATTTCACGACTCTCTGTGAGTGCATTTGGTGACTCACGGTGAGTCATGCCTTCCCCGGGATTGCAGGGCGGATGCCCGGTTTCGTGGATACATCTGATGACTCACTGTCGGCACATTTCACGACTCACTGTGGGCACATCTGACGACTCACGGTGGCGCCTCAGGGGCGGGCACCCCACTGTTGTAGAGCGTTCTTCAATCCGCGTACGGTGCCGGGCAGGTCCGGCGGCCGCGGGTCTCTGGCACGGAATCCGGGCACCCCGGCCGCCGGACCGCCACCGTTTAGAGCGTCGTGATCCGCAACTTCGTGGGCCCGCCGGTGAGGTCGAGGACCGCGGCCGACCTCGGCATACCCGCCATCGCGAGGGACACGATCTCCGTGTCCCGTCCAGTGTCGGGCAGCCGGACGGTCGCCCGGTCCGCGAGGTGGTGGTGCCCGTGCACGAGCAGACGCGGTCTCACGGAGGTGAACGCTCGGGTGACCCGCACCCGACCCTGTGCCGCGTAGGCCAGGGCTTCGGTCGACCAACCATGCGGGTTTCGCTCGACCACCGCGCGGACCTTCGGCGTGAGCGGATCGGGCGCATCGTGAGTGAGCATCACATCGGCCTCACCCTCAGCGACCACGTGGTCGACGTCGGCATCAGTGATCTGCTCGCCCGGCCACCAGGTGCGCCCCTCGGTCAGCCGGTCGCGGTTGACGCTGGGCGCACCCCCGAGGGACACGAAGTTGATGTCCCCCCACACCCAACGGTGTCCCCGGGGGATGAAAGCGATGTGGTCGGCGAACCAGTGCAGTCCGTCAGGTCCGGGCTTCTTGGCTGCGAGCCTGTCCCAGTTCTCGTGATTGCCGGGCGTTATCAACCAGACCTGGTCGTGCTCAGCGAGCCACGCGTTGGTCTGGAGGAGCCGCTTCTTCGCCACTCGTTCGGAGCCGACACCTAGGTGGAAGTCGCCAAGGTGGAGGACGGTGCGGATCCCGTGTTCGGCGAAGAGACGGATGGTGTCGTGGACGGCGATCTGGTCGCCCTCGGTGTCCCCCAGCAACCCCACACTGTTCTCGTCTGAGCGGAGTTGGGTGGGCATGGCTCCCAGAATTGCAGAGTTGACGAGTGCTCGACGTCGACGGGTGGTCGGTCAGCCTCAACTCGCGAAGCAGCCGTCTGGACCAACAGGTCTCCGTCGGCGTCCGGAGCAGCGCCGTCCCAGCGGTTTGTGTTTTTAGCGTTTAGAGAGAGAATGAGTTCATGGACACCACTCTGTTGAAGACAGGCGAGGTCGCGTCGCGACTCGGCGTCTCGCGTCAGCACGTGGTCAACATGTGTGACCGCGGCGAACTGCAGTACACGTTTGTAGGTGCGCATCGTCGAATCCCAAGCGCCGAAGTGGACCGCGTGTCTCGGGGAGCAACACTGACTCGCGAGCGGGAGAAGTCCCTTTGGCTACATCGAGCAGTCGTTGGCGATCTCGTTCGCGATCCGGATCGCGTCATCGAGACCGCGGCAAGCAACCTCGAACGCTGGAAGTCGATGCACTCGACGACAGGCGTCACGAGCACTTACCTTCAGAAGTGGACAGAGGTCCTCGACTCTGGCCTGGACGCCATCATCGAGACCCTAACCAGTACCACCGGGACTGCGGCGGAACTTCGGCAGAACACGCCCTTCGCGGGCGTTCTGGACGATGAGACACGACGGACCGTGCTGAAGAACTTCACGAAGCACTGGCGTACGGAACATGCGGCTGCTTGATGGACCGGCAGCAACTTGCTCATCTACTTCGCGCAGCATGCCGAGTAGCGGACGACCCGGAGATTTTGGTTCTCGGCTCACAGTCGATCCTCGGTTCTTTCGACGAGGATGATCTACCTCCGATGGCAACGGGCTCGCTTGAGGCGGACATCGCCTTCCTCGACGACCCCGATCGAGCGAAGGCGGATGAGGTCGAGGCCGCCATCGGGGAGATGTCCCAGTTCCACACGGAGTACGGCGTGTACGCAGAAGGCATCCATGTCAGCACTGCGATGCTGCCGGACGGATGGATAGATCGAGTCGTGCGGTGGGATCTTCAATCGTCGCTACCGGCAGACGCGCGATTCCTGGAGCCCCATGATCTTGCGATAGCCAAACTTGCGGCGTTTCGGCAGAAGGATCTGGGATTCGTGGGCGCCCTAGTTGAAGCAGGCCTCCTGGACCTGGGTGTTCTTAGAGAGCGAGTCGCGTTCTTGCCTCCCGACACTGACGCCAGGGTGATCGAGAGAATCAACTCTTGGATCGACGGCACCGCAGGGAACAATCCCTCGGATTGACGGGCGTGGCATAGGACATCGCTTAGAGACCGAGCGCCCCGCTCGTGGAGTCAGCGAGCGCTGACGCTGGGCGCACGTAGGTGGCGAGGGTGCGTGGGTCGGCCCATCGGCCTGTGCGGGCGAGCCGGTCGACCGGCACTCCGGCTTCGGCGGCCACTGTCGCGTGTCCGGCCCGTAGGGAGTGCGCAGAGATCGGGAGGTCGGCCAGGCCTGCCGCGTGGGCAGCGCGTTGCACGATCGAGTTGATGGCCTCGCCACTCAGGGGACGTCCGGTTTCGATGCGTGCCCCTCGTCGCACCCGCACGAACAGCGGATCACCGCGGTCGAGCCCGGCCGCGGTCACCCAGTCATGCACCGCAGCGACCGGGTCCGTGGAGCCGTACCCGCGGACCACCCCAACGTAGGCGCCGGCCCCGTCCTGATCGCGCTTCGACTTTCTGACGCGCACGACCAGGCCTTCGCTCTTCCATGAGAGGTCCGCGACGCGGAGCGCGGCGATCTCGGAGCGGCGGAGCGCGGCGGCGAAGCCGAGCAGGATGATCGCGGCGCCACGCTTACCTGCAAGTGTCGATCGGTCGAGGCCGTCGACCATCCGACGCACCTGATCCGTCGACAGCGGGTGCGCCTGTCGCGGCGGCGTCTCCCCCGCGTCGACCCGCCGCAGCCCGGCCATGGTCAGGATGACGCCGCGCGTGGAGGTTGGGTCGTCGAGTCCGGCGTCGAGGTGCCGCGCGCGGATGGCGGAAACCGTGACGGTCAGCCGGGACGCCGAAACCCCGTCCCCGTGCCGCTCGGCGAGGTGCGCGGCGACCATCACCGGATCGGCTGGCAGCGACTCGATTCCGCGCGCGGCGCACCATGTCTCCCACGCCTTCCAGGCGGAGGCGTAGGTGCGACGGGTGCCCGGCGACCGGGCGGCCTCGACCGCCGCGCCGATCCGCTCCAGATCGATTGGCGTCAGTCCCCCACCTGACGCGAGGAGTTCGAGATCGGTCACGGCGTCTCCGCCCGCCACCCGTGGTGCATCAGCGCGAAGAAGGACACCGTTTCGGCGTCCCTGAGACGCGGATCGTCACCTTCGACGTCGATGGGATCGATCGTCAGGTCGAACCCCCGCGCGTGGAGTAGAGAGACGTCGACGTCGCGGATCGCGAGCGCGTAGATCACGTGCTCGCCCTGGTGCGGGTGCCGCGCGATCACGCGCAAGATGGTGGTGCGTTGATTCATCGGAAGCCTCTTGGAAGGAGCGCTCCTCGACCTGGTGTGTCTGCTCTGATTCTACTTCCGAGAATGGATATTCCCGGGTGTTGCGCCTGTAACGCGCGCTGAGTCACGCCATCCTTCCGCCGCGTAGATCTTCGTGATGGTCACCTGGCCCGTGACCGTCGCCGCCGCCCTCGTCACGCCAGCGGTCGGCGAGATATTCAGGAACGGCGAGTCCGCGCAGCATGTATCCATTGCCTTCTGCCTGGACCCACTGGAGCGATCCGACGGGCACATAGACCACCTCGAGAGGGTCTTCTGGCGAGAGGATGCCCTGCTCGATAGCGAGCCTCAAGCACTCGTGGCTATGCAGCGCCAGAGTGTGGCGGTTTCGGGTGGCGACGATCAGCGGCACCTCAGACATGGCGCTCCTCGCCGGAGAGGAGCGTATCGATCTCGCGCAGTCGTTCTTCGATGCGCGCCTTCTCTGCGCGAAGAGCGTCGTGGTCGAGTCGATCCTCGATGATCTCGAGCGTGAAGCCGGGCCAGTCCCCTTCAACGACACTGCGCGGGACGTCGCGGACTTCGAGGACCAGGTGCTCGTCCCATCCGAAGCGTGGGTATCGAACCGATCCGCCGGTGCCCGCGCCTCCTGGCGTGAAGGTGCCGCTCACGCGCACGACGCCCTCGCCTAGCGTGACGGGGTCGTCGCGCCGACGTCGCTCGGCGATAGTCCGACCACCCAACTCGATGCCGCCGAACTCATCCGCGGCTTCCGTCGCGGTCAGGCGAACGTCGACGAGATCGGCGTTGGTGCCATCCGTGCCGAAGATGGAGGTGGCGAGATCTCGCACCCGCTGCTCATCTCGGGGGTCGAAGTGCCAGGCCTTGTCCGCGGGGCTCCAGCGGCCGCCGATGGCCTTGGCTTTGCTGGGGAGACGGTCGTTGTAGGGGGCGGTGAGGTAGATGCGGTTGTCGAACGTCTCGATCTTTACGGTGCTCATGCGGACTCCTATCTGTTGGCGATTGCTTTCAGTTTAGGCGCACGCGTCCGCAACTGCAAGCAGTTGGTGTCATTTGAAGAATGACGGGGAAGCAGCGTGACACCTACCCATGACAGGTCACTTCGCCGTGAACGGATCAGCCCATTCACCCCGGAGCGCCGATCATTGCATTCCGTAAGTGATCACTTACAATGAGTTCGTGACGCAAAGTGACCCCCTCGCGCACCTCGTCGACGCCCGTGGCCTCGCCGAGCATTTGGGCGTGGACCGAAACACCATCAACGTCTGGAGGTCCCGCGCTCGCGCAGGAAAGCCCTCCCCTCTGACGGGCATCGAGCCCGTGGGCGAATTGAACGGGGCTATCTGGACGACCGAGCAGTTGGCGATGATCGAGAAGGCGATGGAAGGCAGGCGGCCCGGCCGTCCATCGAAGACCCCGTCCGACTGAACCGTCCGCTTCTGTCACCCCCACCTGGCAGGCTGAGGCTCATCAGGCGAAAGCCGTTCCCCGTTTGCGCGGGGGTGTCACCACAAGTGGCGAGTTGTGTCGTGGGCCTGTCACCCAGAACGACTGGGCCCCGACCTCGCGGTCGGGGCCCAGTCGCTTGTCGCGCGTCAGGCGCAGATGCCGGTCGGAGTCCAGCCGCTCTCCTTGAGTCCGCCGGCCTCGGACGAGTAGTAGAGGTAGGCGGTGTCGTCGGCTCCGCCGACGTGGTTGCTGGCCGGGTTCGATGCCCGGACGCAGTAGGAGCCGTTCAGGTCACCCTTGATGGTGACGGAGTTGCCGGTGGTCTGCTGGAAGCCGTTCTTCGTCAACACGTTCCGACCATCGAGGGTGTTGATCGGAGACCACGCGGTCGGGAAGTTGGGCTGGGTGGGGCTGTCCGTGATGTAGGACTCGGCCGCCGTTGCGGCGTTCTTCAGGTCGGACTTCAGCGACGCGTCGACGCCCTTCTTCCGCTGGTTGAGGAAGATCGGGATGGCGATGGCGGCGAGGATGCCGATGATGATGATGACGACGAGAAGTTCGATCAGGGTGAAGCCCTGTTCCTTCTCGGTCATGGCCTTGCGGATGCGCTGCATCATGTTGGTGCCCTCTCGTAGGCGACTGGGCTCGTGGAGCCCGCTGGTGTCGCCGCGGATCTGCGCCGACACCATTCATATCGGCACGCGAAGGCCCAACTCTTCGCTTCTGGGCCAAGTTTCTTTCAAGCATTCTCCGGCGGGGTGTACCGACAGCACCAAGCCGCTTGACGACTGCTATACGAGCTGATTTCAGCCCTCCCGCCGGGCTACCCTCCCTCGGTGACCAGCCCTGAGGATGACGTCGCCGCCCGCCTTCACCGCGCCAGGGTCGAGGGCTTCCTTGCGGCTGGTGGCCGGGACGCCGAGTCGGCGTCCCGCGGCCCGTCCGACGACCCTCTTGCGGCGTTGATCGACCGCACGGCCGCGATCTACAAGAACGCCATTAGGGACGACACGAGGCAGGCGTACGCGCGGCGCTGGGGCAAATTCGAGCGATGGTGTGAGGCACACCGGTTCACATCGATGCCCACAGAGCCCGAAACCGTGATGCTCTTCTTGGCAGGCATGATCGAGGACGACGACTCAACGTCCCTCAACACACTGCGGGGCTACTCGGCGGCAGTCGGGCGGGTGCACAGAGAGGCCGGACAACCCGCCCCGAACGACTCACCGTTGCTCAGCCAGTTCATGCGGGGTCTCGCCCGCCACACGGAGATTCAGCCCCCGCGTCCCGTCCAGACAGGTGCGCTACGCATCAGCGAGGTCCGCCAGGTCATGCGGCATCTCGACACGCTGGCGGTGGACGCCCGGGCGGTGCGTGACGCCGCAATTCTCGCGCTCCACGGCGTCGGTCTGGGTGACGGGCAGATCGAACGGTTCACCTGGGCCGACCTCTGCTTCAACGACGATGGCTCTGCGACGGTGCGGATCAGGTCGGTGCGAGCGGGCAGCAAGGATCGGACACTTCTTCTCTCCCCAAGCATCGATGGAGAGAGAACCTCCATCGATCGGCTACTGGCTTGGAGGGCGCTGATCGGCGACGACTCGGCGTCGCCGGTATTCGTAGCGGTCGACGCGGCCGGTGCGACGGCCGGAGCACGACTGTCTCACCGTGCCGTCTTCAAGGCCCGGCAATCCCGGCTCGCTTCACTCTCACCAGACGAGGGACCGCCAGTCGATGTCCCGGCCGCGATCGAGATTCTCTCGGGTGCCCCGTCCGAGGTGCTCCGTGATCGGGCCTTGCTGCTCCTCGGATTCGCCATGGCCGGGAGGCGTGGTGAGGTCGTTGGGCTCCGCTGGTCGGACCTCGTCGAGCGTGCGGGAGGCCTGGTCGTGCACATCAGATCATCGAAGACAGACCTCAGCGGCCGGGGTGTTGACGTGGGAGTCCCGGCGGGCCAGTCCACGCTGACGGACCCAGTTACGGCGGTCAACGCCTGGCGGGACCGGGTCTCCACTCAACTGGGCGCGGAGGCCACCCAGGGCGAGCAGTGGGTGTTCACGCACGTCGGCCGTGCAGGCCGGATCACGACCAACCGGCTGTCCCCCGAAGGCCTGACGGTGATGGTCCGGCGACGCGCAAAACAAGCGGGGGTGGCAGAGCGGATGGGCGGTCGGTCTCTACGCGCCGGGTTCATCACTACGGCCGCTGAACTCGACATCCCGCTCGATCGCATCGCCAAGCAGAGTCGCCACAAAACGATGGACAGCCTTGCGCTATACGTGCGCTCGGCTGACCCAACAATCCGCTCCGCCGCCGGGGAGGTCGGGTTGTGACCGTTGACCGCGCTGATCGAGAGTGGTCGAGGTTCGAAAACTTCTGCACGGCGTACCGGGTGTCGCCCACAGTTGAGGTCGCACCGCTCTACCTGACCTTGTGTGCCGAGCAAGGTTTCGACGCCCGCCGGGTCTCCCGCACTGTCGCGGCACTCGATGCCATAGCCAAACGACGCGGCGAACAGCGGTGGTCGATCGACGAGGGCGTCGAGCGCTGGCTCCGTGGCTTCCTGAAAGGGACGCCATACGGGCGCACCGGTGAGCGCGCTGCTCCCCTCTATAGGGAGCAGGTCCTCGCTCTCGCCGAGGCATGCTTGGAGCCGACTCGTCAGCAGCGTCTCCAGGTCGCTGCGGTAGTTCTGGGGAACGAGACTGGCCTGCCAGCGAGCGCGCTTACGCGGCTGCGGTGGAGGGACGTCCGGTTCCGCGCGGACTCGGTCGAGATCCAGCCGCCCGACTTCGAGCGGCGCGGGCCTCGGGACACCGACACGATCACGCTCCTCTCGACGGGCAGCCTGGTCTGCCCCGTTACGACGCTGCGCGCATTGCGCGGCATCGGCAACCAGTTCGTTCTCGACGGGGAAGGCAGCAACACGACGGACCGTCAGCGGGTTGGCGGCTACCTGTCACCACTCCCGCAACCTGCGAAGGGCGGCTATCGACGCCGTGAGCGGCTCGACCAGGACGCGCTCAACGCGCTAGTCGAGGGGCTGCTAGCGCCCGGCCCGCAGGCTGCCCGGGATCTCGCCCTCATCACCATCTCTCACGGTGCTGCACTGCGTGGCCGCGAAGCGATCGCTCTGACTCAGGGGGACATCCGGTTACCCGACGGCCATTTGAAGATCGAGATCTCCGGGCGCCGCGAACCGATCTATCTCCCCTGCCTGCCCGGCTCCCCCGCATGCCCAGTCACCGCCTGGACCACCTGGCGGAGAAACCTCACAGCCCAAAACCGTGTGAGAGACGGGCAGCGAGCGTTCCTACGAGTATCCGGATCCAAGATCTGGGAGCGCCCGATGATCCCCGCAGGCCTTAACTACATCCTCACCCAACGAGTCGACCAGGCCCAATTGACCGGCGACTTCGTGTACACGTCCCTCCGCGTCGGTGCCATGCGCGGCTGGATTCGAGAAGGCCGACGCGAACTCCTCGTCGCCCGGGACGCCGGTTTGCTGTCCCTCTCCGCCGTCGAGAGACACGAGCGCCGCGAGACGCTCATCTCGCACTCCGTGGCGGGGATGGTGGGGCTGTGATGGGTGGCGGTGTACCTCAAGCCGCCGGGTCGGGTCGCTCGACCAGAAGGTTGAACCGGTCAAGCCACTCACGTGACGGCACCGACCGAGCCAGCGCGATGTTGGTCCAGCCGTCGTTGAGGTTGTGTCGCCGTGCCGTGAGGGCGAGATCCTCGCCGTCCCGCTGGTATCGACTGCACACTGTGTCCATCGTCTCGACGTAGGCGGCGTGGGTGTCGTGGAGCGCCTGGCGGGCGTCGGTTTCCCGGTCGGCGGCCTCGGTGTTCTTGGCCTTCACGCCACGGCCCTTCGTAAAGGTGGCGGCCGTCCAGGTGCGTTCGAAGACGGCGAGTTGGGTCAGGGCGTGCGCATGGAAGAGCGCCTTCCGCGTGACGGTCACGGTCTCGACGTCGGCGGCGGAAACCCCGGAATCCCGCATCTCCTCGCCCAACCCAGCAACCCAGGCGTCGACGGCGGCCACCCACTCACGCCAGCGCTCGACCGCAGCGTCGAGTTCGTCGAAGGGGTCCGGTTCGCCGGTCTCACGAGCCTTCCGCCGGAAGTGCTCGCGCGACCTGGACTCGGTCGAGCGGAGTGCTGGAGTGGGGTGATGGGTGCAGCGACGGCCGCCTTCGGCGAGTGATCGGCACATCAAGGGCTCCTGTCGAAACTGGATGTCCCCTTGGTCCTAACAACGGCATATGCGTCGCGTGCGGGTCGGGCCGATACGAACCACGTGAACTCTCATCGAAACCCGTCCACAAGTTCCACCGCCGTCATCGAGTACCTGGAACGCGCTCGTGTCGCCCGAGAAGCCCAGGGGCTCCCCGCGGTCGTCCAAGATCAGCGCGCCCTCACCGAGATCCGCAACGCCCTTGAGCCGAGGAACAGTCGTGACGCGGCCTGAGACGTCGCGAAGGGCTGTGTTGTATGCCCGGATCTCGCTCGACCGCACCGGCGCTGGCCTCGGCGTTGAACGTCAATTGACGGATTGCCGCGCCCACGCGGACCGGCGTGGCTACGACGTAGTCGAGACCCTCACGGATAACGACACAAGTGCATTCTCCGGAATCCGACGCCCCGGATACGAGCGACTGCTCGACCTAATCCGCCAGCGTGAAGTCGACGTGGTCGTCGTTTGGCACACCGACCGACTGCACCGTTCGCTACTAGAACTTGAGACGTACATCGCAATCTGCGAGGAGTACCGCGTTCCGACGGAGACGGTACGGACAGGCTTGATCGACCTGACCACACCGAACGGTCGCCTGGTCGCAAGGATCGGCGTTTCGGTTGCTCGGCACGAGTCTGAGCAGAAAGCGGACCGCGTTCGGCGGGCGCGGCAGCAGGCTGCTGAGTCCGGCCGAGCGCACGGCCGCCTTGGGTACGGATTCGATGATCGGCAGCGGATCATCCCGGCTGAGGCAGCGGTGGTGCGGGAGGTGGCCGACCGGGTCATCCACGGAGAGACGCTTATGTCGATCGCGCGTGACCTCAATGAACGCGCAGTGCCCTCCCCTGGTGCTGGCGGTTGGGTGTGGCAGCAGGTGAAGCGCGCCGTCTCGGGCCTGCGCGACGCAACCGAGTTAAGCGAGCCGCAGGTCGCTGTCGTAAAGGCCCTCGTCGACGGAACAGAGGTCACCTCGACGCAGGCCCCGCGGATGGTGAAGGAAGCGTGGCCGGACATCGACCCGGGGGCGCTCGGATCGGTCCTGTCGGCTGGCGAAGCGCACAGTCACGGTGACACCGCCAGGCTCCTCACCGAACTGGGCGTCCCCGCCCCCCGCACACTCTGGCGGGCGTCCAATCTCGGGAAGATGATCCAGCGCGGCGCATTGTGCGGTTGGCGCGACTACAAGCCCGGCACACGGTCCGGCGGCGGCGCACTCGTCGCTGAAGGTTCTTGGACACCCATCCTCGACAAGACCGTGACCGAACGCCTGCGTGCCATCCTGAATGCACCAGGTCGCAAGATCGCAGGCCGCCACCCCCTCTACCTGCTCACCGGAACCCTCACCTGCGGACGCTGCGGAGCGCGACTCGTCGGCGTCACGGACAACCGCTCCGGACGCCGCCGCTACCAATGCACCCAAGTGCCCGGCACCTCCCGCTGTGGTCGGCTGACGATTACCGCACCACCCGTCGATGAACTCATCACCGCCGCTGTCTTCGCAGTTCTCTCGGACGCGGCATTTCGATCTGGGCGACGTCGCCCCACTAGCGCAGGCCACCTCGACAATGCCGTCGAAGCGCTCGCTGCACTCGACGTCGAAGAAGCCGAATGGCGAACCGACCTCGCCGCCGGAAGGATCGACCGGCCCACCTACCTCGACGCTCTGGACGGGATCAAGGAACGCCGCAGGCCGCTGGAGAAGACTGTCGGCGCCCTTAGCCCGACAGTCACTGCGGCGCTCGTAGGAGTTCCGGTCGATCGAGACCAAGTAGAAGCGTGGTGGAACACAGCAGCGGTTGAGGCCCAGCGCAGAGTCGTCCGCGCTCTCATCGAATACGTCGAGATCAGTCCCGCTGCTGTTCACGGGCGGACGCAGTTCGACGTGGAGCGAGTCGGGACACCCGTCTGGCGGGCCTGACAGACTCGACGTCGCGAAGTTGCGGGTTCAACCGGCAGGGATGAGCCGTGGCTCAAGCCCCCCTGCCTCATAGACCGCCTTCACCGCGTTGTTCCAGGTTTCGATCGCTTTGGCACGCTCGGAGAGTTCCTCAGCGAAGGCGCTCGGCGCGCCAGTGTCAATGGCGTCGAGAAGGCTGTTGCTCGCGACGATGAACCCCGCGACCGCGTCACGCAATTCGTCGGGAACACCCCGCAATGCCTTCACGTCGTCCAACTCACCCGGCGGTGAGATGTCTCTCTCGTTCAGCACCGTGAGGAACCGCTCGAAGCCATCTTTCGACGCGAGTGCGTTCTGCGCTGCGACGACCGGGCCACCGCCTTCCGCCTGCACGCGATCCGCGTTGGACACATACAAGCCGACCAGTTTGACCATCGACTTCCCGAAAGCCTTGTCTATCTTCTGCGCGTAGGCTTTCGCGGCCTTCGCAGTCTCCTGCTTCTTCTCCCGCGCCTCCTTCTCCGATGCCGCCTTACCGGCCGCTGCCTCCCGTTCCTTCTTCTCCTTTACCTTCGCGACCTCCGTCGCGAAGGGCGAGTCCGCCGGGATCAGTTCGAGAACTTCCTTGTCGTCCTGGTTCCCGACTGACAGTTTGATCGTCTGGTCGGTGTCAACTTCCTTGGAACCGGGGGCTGGGTTTTGCTCCACCACGACCCAGTTCGCATCCCTGAAGATGGTGTCCCTATCGCCGATCACGTCGACATCCTCGAAGTTCTCGACACCCATGGCTTCGAGTTCGCGGTGCGCAGCGTCTAGACGCATCCCAACCACGTCGGGCATCGTCACTGTCGGCCCGCACGCGGCGACGGAGCCGAGGAGACCGGCGAGGACGACGAACTTCAACACCGTGCGCATGCCGGTCACCCTAGGCCGATCAGGGATCATCAGGTCGGATTCTCAGTAGAGGCTGGACGCACCCCGAGCGGTGATCGTCGACGGCACTTCGTGGCATCGCAAAGTGCTGGCAATCCCCTTGGCGATCTCGACGTAGTCGCCAGTTCTTCTATACGGGGGAGGTTGAAGGCCAACATTTCGCCACAAGCACGTCAAGGGCGATCTCATCATGATCGATCTCTAGACCTGCACGGACCGCGGCAACAGCAGCGAGGTTGAGGGCCTCGTGCGGCGAGCACTGCACTTCTTTCGGGAGCAATGCACCCGCTCGCACGTCAGTCAAGATCTGCTCGAGCCGGCGCGCAGCGGCGAGTGCGTCGGCATGATCACGCGACGCGCTTCCTACGACTATCGGCTTTCCGTCTCCACTAACGAATGCTTCAGCGATGAGCAGCGCTGCGGCTCCATCGAGATATCGGTGGACCTGCGTAGTCGTCGAAACCGGCGAGCGCGCTAGTTGGCGGACACGCCTTAATACCCACGTCAATTGCGGAAGTGCCGTTGCCAAGGCTCCGGATCCCGCGCCTGCGCTCCACGCCCGATTGCCCTCTCCTGTGCGGGCGCGTCCGAGATCGGCCCACGATCCGTTTCCGTTTTTTGGGACCGGGACGGCCATGGGTGCCTCTACGGCGAGCGAGACACTTACGCTGCTGAGCAACGCGTCAGCCATCGCATGTGCGAGCAGGGACGGGTCGTCCGACCCGCTGACGCTCTGGTCGACGGAACACCATGTGAATCCCCCGGGCCGTCTGACCGACCCGATGTCAAGACCGATGACAAGCCCAACCGAGTCCGGTGCGGGTGCCAGCCGATTCGACCTCAACGACTCCACAGTGTCACCACCTTCGCAGATCGTCGCTGCTCCGAGCGAGGGTAGGAGCACTTGAGGGATTGCGTGAGAAGAGAGAAGGCTAGCGCTCGGGCAGCCGTGTTCGCTCCCCAACCAGAGCCCCCTGCGCGAAGTCGTCCGCCTTGACGACTGCGCTCAACCTCGAAAGTCGATCACTTCTTGGATCTCAGGGGTGACGAGCAGGTCGAACTCCTCGACGATCAGGCCGACACGTTGAGCAAAGATCTCCCGAAGGACGACCAGGTGATACCGGAATAGGTCGTCGTCACGTCTGAAGGCCTCGGACTTTCGACCAGCCGCGCTGACGAAGTTCGTACACGCCGCTTGCAGGTCCATCAGTGCCCTGAGAAGGAATCCGCCTCCGCTGACGGTCAGCATCTCGTTCTCGAACACTTTGCGCAGGTCGTGGGCTGACTTGCGGCATTCCTCGTAGTCCTCGTCCATGATCCGGTCGCGAAGTAGTCGCCGTCGCTGAAGCAGAATCATCAACCTCTGGGCGATGTGGCGGTTGTCTGCCAGGTATGTCGCCTTGTCATCCACTGGACTTCACCTTTCCAATCGACGCTGAATTGCAGTATCAACCTCGGCCGCCGCGGCCTTCAGAAACTCTGCCTGAGGATCGGCCGCCCGAGCCCGTGCCTGCTCCGCGATTTCGTCTATCCTGCGCTTGCCCGCGGGACCAGACTTCGTCCCCACAACCGCGCGCAATAGTGGAATGTCTGTCTCGTCCTCTGGGTGACGAATCAAGGCACCGACGTAACCCGACAGGTGCTGGAACTGCGTGATTGACATCTGGCGGCGAATTTCCGCCAGGAGTCCGAGTTCGAATCCGAGCCGGCGCTCCAGGACGAGCGCCTTGCCCGTCTGGACCGACTGCCAAGCGGCGTAGGCGATGGCAAAGGCGGCAAGCAGCGCTCCAACGGCGCCCGACCAGATTGCGACGTAGTCGAGCCAATCTCTCGAGTCTTCGACCGCAAGAGGGGCAGCGGAGCAGATCAGGATGGGCGAGATCACATGCGCATCTTCGCGCGTCACCTGTCGCGGCCGGGGAAACTTCAGTAATCCCGCACCGGCGGATGGCACCGCGGGAACTAGCACTGGGCTGCTTCCGACGAATCGGCTGACTCTACGGTCGCCTCCGGACTGCCAAGGGCAGGCCGATCAGGGTCTCAGTCGCCGCAACGAATCCGGGCTACAAGTCGGCGCAGGCCTCTTCACGACCGACGACCACGGTGCGCTCGTCCCGGACCTACCGGGCCGACCACTCTGCACCGGATCTCGGGCAACTAATCCATCGGCCGTATTGACCGCGCTGAAGCCGCGAGAGATCCCCTCCAGGACGACGTGCAGACGGTGTCCGCCCGGGAGCATCGCGTCGACGAAGGGCTGCGAGACGTCGAGGCGGCGGCCGGAGGACGAGAGCATCCGCTCGACCAGCTCGCGCACCTGCGCCGACGTCAGGATGATCGAGGTCAGCTCGTGCCGACCGTCGCGTGCCACGAACACCCGGTCGGGCTCGTTGATCCAGACCTCCTCGACCGTCGGGTCGTCCAGGAGCGGCTGCAGCGGACCGAGGCCGACCAGCTCGGCGACGATGGTGCCGACGACACGGTCGGGCTCGTCGAGCGTACGGACGGCGCCGGTGAGCGAGCGGCGCTCGTGCTCGGCCACGACGTCGAGGGCCACCTGGCGGACGGCGTCGGCCTCGTGGCGCGGGTCGATGCGACGACGGCGCACCTGCTCGCGCACCTCGTCGGCGAGTGCGACCTGAACCGGATCCACTGGCGACCCTTCCCCCGAAAAGTCCTGCGGTGCCCGAGATCATGGCAGGACTCGCCGCTCGGCGGAAGGGGGTGGACGCGTCGCCTGTGGACGAGCCAAGGGACGCCAGGCGCATTCCTGGGCCCCTGGGCCCTGGAAATACGCGCGTACGGCTGGACCTGCGGGCCGCGCGTCACCTATCCTGGCGGTACTGGTGTGACGAA
>CAZOIX010000017.1:5245-15621 GCA_964579685.1 uncultured Mycobacterium sp. | reverse complement strand
GAATGGTTGCGGCCGATGTAGCGGTAGCTCAGCAGCCCGGTCCACCGGCGGTAGAGCTCATCGCGGTATGCCTCGGTGTCACCCATGAACTCCCGGATGTCGCGCAACTCTTCGGTCACGTTGGCGTTCCCTCCTACTTGTTACGTCGCACCTGGCTGAAGGGCACACCGCGGTCGGCGGCATACTCCCGGGGAAAGTTCAGCACCCGTTCGGCGATGACGTTGCGTGCCATTTCCGTTGTGCCACCGCCGATGTTGATGATCTGGCGGCCGAGATATCGAACGCCGATGTCGAGCATCTCACCGACGACGGACGTCGTGTCGGCGATCGCCAGTGCGGTGTCGGTGTCGAGATTGTGTGCCTCGGCGAGGAAGACGCGCGAAATGGCCCCAGCCGTGAGCGGCAACGATCCCTGCGCCACCGCATGGTAGATGTGCTCACTGAGCTGCTGGTTGACCATGCGGTGTGCGAGTGCGCGGCCGGCCAGCTGCCGGGCCCGGTCGCTGTCGGCCTGCCCGGTCATCTCGACCAGGCGGAAGAAATCCACGGACAGGTCTTGGGATGCTTCGAGTCCCGCGCCGACAGTGAACTCCGAGCCGTCGCCCATGGTGCGTCGCTCGTGGTAGAGCTGCCGGGTGGCGACCTCCCACCCTTTACCCGGCCCCCCGACGACGGCGTCGTCGCCCAGCTCGACGTCATCGAAGAACTCCTCGCAGAAGTCCGTGGTGCCGTCGACCTGCGTGATCCGATTCATCGTGACCCCGGGGCTGCGGACAGGCAGCAGGAACATGGTGAGCCCCTCATGCTTGGGAACCTCCCAGTTCGTGCGCGCCAGGCACAGCCCGTAGTCCGCGGCGAACGCGAAGGTGCTCCAGGTCTTCGCTCCGTTGAGGATCCATCGGTTGCCCCTGCGTTCTGCTCGGGTGATGACACCCGCCAGATCCGAGCCGCCGCTGGGTTCCGAGAGCAGCTGTACCAACACCTCGTCGCCACGTAGCGCCGCCGAAATGTGGCTACGCTTCTGCTCTTCGCTTCCCACATCGAGCAGGGTCGCGCAGCAGATGGCGAAGCTCGGAATGTTGAGCATGACGGGCATCTCGTAGCCGGCGCAGGCATCGTCGAAGGCCTTCTTGTACTCGTAGCCGAGCCCAAGGCCACCGTACTCGCGCGGAAAACAGATGCCGGCGAATCCGCCACCGTAGAGCCGGCTCTGCAACTCACGGGCGCGCAGCCAAGCGGCATCGGTGTCGCGGGCGAGCGCGGGCGGATCGTCGGGATCGATCGCCGGCATGTTCTCGGCAAGCCACGACCGCGCTCTGGAACCGAACTCGGCAACGGACTCAGCGGTCACACTTACCCGCGAATCGTCCTGTGGCGCATGGCGCGTTGACGCTCTTCACCGTCACCTGGGCGACTGTACAACCCGGACTGGGCGACTGTACAGTCCAGGCGTGACCGGCATGGCGCAAAGGATGTCCGTCGACGATCCCGTGAATCGCACGGCACTGCTCGATGCCGCCGAGCGGCTCATGGTCGAGGAGGGGTACGCCGCGGTGACGACGCGGCGCGTCGCCGCGAGGGCAGGGCTCAAACCCCAGCTGGTGCACTACTACTTCGAGTCGATGGACCAGCTTCTGCTTGATCTCGTCCGCCGCGCCATCGCGCAAGGTCGCGAGACCCTCTCCCGCGTGCTGGCGTCCCCGAAGCCGCTGCGCCGGCTCTGGGAGTGGAGCACCGATACCGAAGCCACCGCACTGCAGATCGAGATGATGGCCCTCGCCAATCACCGAAAGGCCGTCCGTGCCGAACTCGCGGACGGTGCGCGCCGATTGCGACGCATGCAGGTCGATGCGCTGTCGGAGGTTTTGGAGCGGTCGGGACTCGTCGACGACGTCGTGCACGCCGACGCGTTGATGATGGTGCTGGCGAGCGTGTCGAGGGTACTGGTGATGGAGAAATCCCTCGGTGTGACGTCGGGGCACAAACATGTGCGCGCCCTCGTCGAGCACTATCTGGACCAGGCCGAAAGTGGGTCCTGAACAGGCCCGACGCCTCGACACGGACCCTCGGGGCTTGCCTACTGACGGCCTCCCCATATAGTGTTCGGAACAAATATTTGGGCGCCGGGTGTCCGGTGGGTTCAGGAGGTCCGGATGCCGGGTCGGCTCGAAGGAAAAGTCGCATTCATCACCGGCGCAGCGCGCGGTCAGGGACGGGCCCATGCGATCGCGATGGCCAGGGAAGGCGCCGACATCATCGCCGTCGACATCTGCCGCGACATCCCGTCCAATCCCTATCCGTTGGCCACGCCCGATGACCTGGCGGAGACCGAGCGTTCGGTGAAGGAGATCGGCCGTCGGGTCGTCGCGCGGGTGGGCGATGTGCGGGAGCGCCACGAACTCCGGGAAGCAGTCGAAGCCGGGCTGGCCGATCTCGGCAAGATCGACATCGTCGTCGCGAACGCCGGCATCCTGCCGATGGCGATGGGGCGCCCGCACGATGCCATGTCCTTCGTCGACGCAAGCGACGTCGACCTCCTCGGCGTGATGAACACCGTCGCGGTCACGGTCCCCCATTTGACCGACGGTGCGTCGGTGATCATCACCGGATCAACCGCGGGCATGATCCGTGGCACCACCGACAACCCGAACATGGGCCCCGGGGGCAGAGGTTACGGCTGGAGCAAACGGGTGCTCATCGAATATGTCGAAGAGATGTCGATGGCGTTGGCCAACAGGATGATTCGCGTCAACGCCATCCACCCCACCAACTGCAATACGCATCTCCTACAGAACGACGGCATGTACAGCATGTTCCGTCCCGACCTCACCCAACAGGGTAAGCAGGCCACCCGCGAGGACGCCGAACCGCTGTTCACACTTTTTCAGGCCATGCCGATCCCCTACATCGAACCCGATGATATGGCCAACCTCGGCGTCTTCCTGGCGAGCGAGGAGAGCCGCTACATCACCGGACAGCAGATCCGGGTGGACGGCGGTTCGCTGCTCAAGTGGCCCAACGGCCCCGGCGGCTAGGACTAGACAGCCGTATAGCTTCGCCGCGGGGCACCGGTCGTCAACCCTCTCCACGAGCGCGAGAGGTCGCGACCGCCGCATGCTCGAGGTAGTGCCACGCGATATCCGGCGGCATACCCCCGCACAGCGGATGAAGTTGCAGGCTGGCGCCCCCGCGGATCTGGGCCGCCGCATCGTCGATCGTCATCACGGTGTACGGGCCGTCGGCGGCGCGCAGCTCGTCCACCGTCTCCGCCCTTGTGATGCTGGCAACCGATTCATCACCGTGCCGGTACGCCGCGGCCATTCGGGCATCGTGCAGCAGATACGAGCCGATCTCCGCCCACGCACCGTCGACGTCGTCGGAGACGAAAACCGCTGTGGGACTTTTTCCATCGGGGAACTGTGCGGGGCCCGGTTCGTGTCCGTGCGCCCGAGACTGGGCCTCGAAGGCCTCGATCACGTCGGGCGAATTGGTGAAGGCGATGAAGCCCAGGCCATGCCGGCCCGCGCGGTTGGCTGCCGCGATGCTGCCACCTGCCACCATCACCCGTGGCCCGCCTTTGGTCAACGGGCCGGGGGTCACGTGGACGCGCCGTCCGTCAACGTTGACGGGCTCACCGGCGAGCAAGCGCAGCAGCAGGTCCAGGTTCTCATCCGCGATCTTGCCCCTGAGCCTGGAGTCCACTCCCACGTGTTCGTATTCCTCTGGGCGATGGCCGATTCCGAAGACGTAGTGCACTCTGCCCTTGCTGAGGTTGTCCAGAACCGCCATGTCCTCGGCGAGGCGCACGGGGTGATACAGCGGCAGCACCGCCGCGGCGATCAGGATGTTGAGCACCTTGGTTCTGGCGGCGATTCCCGACGCCAGGATCAACGGTGACGGCAGGTGCCCATCCGAGGTCGCATGGTGTTCGCTGAGCACCGCCATGATCGCGCCGCGGGTCTCGGACCACGCGCACATCTCGAGTGCAGCGGTGTACAGCTCGGGGGTCGGCGCGCCTGATGCCGGCGTGCGCATGTCGAAGCGCATCGTGAACATCGGCGGCCCCTAACGGTCAGGCGTCGGGTATCGGGTCGTACTCCACATGCAGGGCGGTGAGCCCGCGCATGATGAACGTCGGCTCGTATTCGTACTTTCTGTCCTCGGCTGGTCCGTGCATCTCCGCCGATATCCGGATGTTGGCCATCCGGTCCAGAATCCGATTCATGGCGATCCGAGCCTCAGAGCGAGCCAACGGCGATCCCGGACAGGAGTGCGGTCCACGCCCGAACGCCACATGCTCGCGCACATTGCTGCGATCGTGCTTGAACTCGTGCGGGTCCTCGAACTTGCGCGGGTCGCGGTTGCTGGCACCGGGAAGCATCATCAGGATCGTGCCTGCCGGGACGTCGACGTCACCGATCGTCGTGCTCGTGCGGGCCAGGCGGAAGTGGCTCTTGACAGGACTCTCCATCCGCAGGCACTCCTCCAGGAATGCGGGAATCTGCGCGCGGTTGTCGCGTAGCGACTCCTGAATGTCGGGCCGCTCCCCCATCACCCGCATCGCGGTGCTGACCAGCTTGGTCGTCGTATCGGTTCCCGCGGCGAACAGGAACGTCGCCAGCTTGACGACCTCATCCACCTCGGGCACCGATCCGTCTGGGTAGGTGGCCGCAGAGAGCTCCGTGAGCACGTCCTGTTTCGGTTCGCGCCTGCGGTCACTGATGTATTCCGTGAATTTCTCGTCGAGGAACACGAGCGGATTGTGTGCGACCGTTTCGCCCTCGCTGCCCTCGATCTCGCCAAGGGGTTCGCTGCCGAAGATCGATCTGAACTCATCGTGGTCCTCGGCGGGCACACCGAGCAGGTCGGCGATGACGAGCATCGCGAGGGGTTTGGCGAAATCCTCCATGAATTCGCAGGATCCGCGATCGACGATCTTGTCGAGCTGCTGGTCGACAAGACGCCACATGAAGTCTTCGTTCTCGCTGAGCCGCTTCGGGGTGATCAGCTTGGACAGCAGACCCCGTGTTTTCTGGTGGGCATCGGCATCCATCGTCACGACGTGTTCGGCCATCGGGATCGCCGCGCGATGCTCCTCGATCTGCGCACTGATGTCGTCGCCCTCGGGAGTGAACGGTAGTGGCGGGAACGGGCCTGCCACGGCGACGCACGATGACATCGCGGTGTCTTTGTACGCGGCCAGGGCCTCTGCATGCCCCGTCACGGCCACCACGCCGTATGGGGTCGCCTGCTGCACGGGGCACTTGCCCCTGAGGTGGTCGTAGTACGGATACGGGTCAGGGACCAGCGACATGTCAGTGAAGTAGTCGACCGAGTCGTAATCAGTCATTGCGTCCCCTCAGTAGTTTTCTTCTCAATCGCCGAAATCAGGTTCCAGCACGCTCTGCGGTGCATTTATGTACCGGAACCTGATTTCGCGCTCGTTGGCTAGGCCGGGTCGAACAACACCGGCAGCGACGTCGGTGAGCGGAACACCATCCCGCGGATGTGCGGGTCGTCGCCGTCGGGATCCAGCCGCAGATTGGGCAACCGGTCGAGCAGTAGATTGATCGCCGTGCGCATCTCGAGGCGTGCGAGATGCATGCCGAGGCACACGTGCACTCCGTGTCCCCAGCTGATGGGGACCTTGGCCTGCCGGAAGATGTCGAAGCGATCCGGGTCGGGGTATCTGTCCTCCTGCCGGTTGGCCGCGCCGAGCATCGGCATCACCGAACAACCCTGCGGAATCTGCACCCCGCCCAGCTCGGTATCACACGTCGTGACCCTGGTGATGTTCAACAACGGTGCGTCCCACCGCACACCCTCCTCGATCGCCTGCGGAATCAGCGATCGGTCCGCCCGGATGGCGTCGAGCTGATCGGGGTTGGTCAACAAGCCGAACAACAGGCTGCCCAACGAGCGGTACGTCGTCTCGACGCCGGCGGGCAGCAGCAGACGGATGAACGAGTAGATGTCCTCGTCTTCCAGCTTGTGCCCGTCGATTTCGGCCGCGGCGAGACTGCTGATCAGATCCTCGCGCGGCTCCGCCCGTCGTTCCGCGAGGATCGGCTTGAAGTAGTCAACCAGCGCCTGCGAGGCCGCTTTGCCACGTTCCGGGTTGACGGTGAAGCTCAGCATCGAGATCGACCAGCGCTGGAACTGCGGGAAGTCCTCCTCCGGCAGGCCGAGCAGCGCGGCGATGATCCGCGTCGGGTACGGGAAGGTGAACGTCTTGACCAGATCGGTCTTGCCGTCCTCGGCGAATCCGTCGATCAGTTCGTTGCCGATGCGCCCGACGATCTCGTCCTCCCAGCGTGCGAGCGCCTTCTGGGTGAACGCCTTGGTCACCAGCGACCGCAACCGACCATGAATGGGCTCATCCATGCCCAGCATCACGCCCTGGCCGAGCACCTCGCCGAAGATCTGGATGACCATGTTCGACGAGTAGGTCTCGTTGTCGCGCAACATCGTCTGGATGTCCTCGTGCCGGTACACGATGAACACCGGCTTGCCCTCTTCGCCGGGCATGGCAGACATGTCGATCCGCTGGATAGGCGTCTCGTGGCGCTGTTTGGCCAACTCCGGGTAGGGGTCGCGGACGTTGCCCGAGACAACGTCGTCGAACGCCCCGAAGTCTTCGAGGTCGTCGAACAGATCTGACATGCTCCTGCTCCCATCAAGTCGCCGGATAGGCGACGGATTTCACTTCTGTGTACTGGCTGAAGCCCACAAGGCCGTTCTGGCGTCCGACCCCGCTGTCCTTGTAGCCGCCGAACGGCGTATCCGCGCCGTACCCGGCGGTGCCGTTGAGGCCGATGAATCCGGCGCGCAACCGGCGCGCAACCGCGAGCGAATGATCCAGCGAGCTCGACATCACGTTGCCCGCCAGGCCGTACACGCTGTCGTTGGCGATGCGGATCGCATCTTCTTCGTCCTCGTAGGGGATGACGACGAGCACGGGCCCGAAGATCTCCTCCTGAGCGATCGTCATCGAGTTCTCGACATCGGTGAAAAGTGTTGGAGTGACCCAAAATCCCTTGTCGAATTCCTTGGGTGGCTCAGGGCTTCCGACGAGCATCGTCGCGCCCTCGTCCACGCCCTTTTGGATATAGCCCAGGATGCGCTGCTGCTGCTTGGCCGATATGACGGGGCCACAGATGGTGCCGGGGTCCTGCGGATCGCCGGCCTTGATGTTCTCGTAGATCCCCCGCAGGATCGCCACGCCCTCGTCGTAGCGGCTGCGCGGCAACAGCATTCGGGTCGGTGCCGCGCAACCCTGGCCGGCGTGCATCAGCGGGCCGATACCGATCAGGCAGGCCGTGTTGAAGTCGGCGTCCTCCAGGACGATCGTCGCTGACTTGCCGCCGAGTTCGAGGAACAGCCGCTTCATCGTCGCGGCGCCCTTCTCCATGATCCGCTTACCCACCACGGTCGAACCGGTGAACGAGATCATGTCGACCTTCGGCGACAGGGTGAGCTCCTCGCCGACGAAATGATCGGACGCCGTCACCACGCTGACCACTCCCGCGGGGATATCGGTCTTTTCGGCGATGAGCCGACCCAGCCGGGTGGCATTGAACGGCGTATTCGGCGCGGGTTTGAGCACCACGGTGTTGCCGGTGGCCAAGGCCTGACCGAGCTTGTTGATGGTCACTTCGAACGGGAAGTTCCACGGCACGATCGCGCCGACCACGCCGACAGGCTCATGCCATACCTTGCGCCTGGTGTTGACTCCGGTGACCGACACGACCTTGTCGCCGAGATCGGCTTCCCACTCGAAGGTGTCGATCAGCCTCGCCGGGTACTTCAGGCCGTCCTCGAGCGGAGCGTCCAGGTGCGGACCGTGCGTGACGGCCCTGGGCGCACCGACCTCGAGGATGAGTTCCTCACGCAGTTCCTCGAGTTCACTCTCGATCGCGTCGTGCAGTTGCAGGAGGCAGCGCTTGCGCAGCTCCCGATTGGTCGACCAGTCGGTCTCGTCGAATGCCCGCCGGGCTGCGTCGATCGCCCGGTTCATATCGGCTTTCGACGCGTCGGCGACCTCGCCGAGCACGTCTTCGTTGGCCGGGTTGATGTTGGTGAACGCCCCTGCCTCGCCGTCGACGAGCTTGCCGTCGATCATCATCTTCGACTCGAACGTCACCTTCGTTGCCTCAGTCATTGCTCCCACTCTCGTCAGGTGCGGGCTTCGTCGGCGAAAGCCGCATCGCCAGCGACGCTAACCGAGCCATGACCGGCTGTGGAAGCACCTTGGCGACGGACACCATCGCCCGCTGCGCGGTCGTCAGCGGATACGCCCCACCCCGCATCGCCCCTCGCCGGGGAATGCCGAGAACCAGTCGCGACATGTGGTGCATTCCAGAGGACGGCAGCAATCTGTGGGAAACCAACAGCATCGACGCATCCGGCCCGACGCCGTGTCGACGAAACGACCCGCGGTCGGTCAGCGCCTTGACCAAACCGTCGGTGAACTTTTCCGGCGGCCGGGCGAACTTGATCGCGAATCGGCCGCGGCTGTTCATGGTCTGGTGCAACCGTGCGTAGGGTCCGGCGAAGTCGCGGTCGTCGGTGGTACCCGCATCGGTGATGATCTCGGTGTCGTAGGTACCGGTGATCAGGACCGTCACCCCGATTCCGAAGGGGGCGACCTCACCGGCCAGCGACTCGCCCCAGCGCTCCATCGCACCCTTGCTCGCCGAATACGGTCCGGTACCCGGCTGCCCTCGCACCCCTGCGGAGCTGCACACGAGCACGATGCGACCCTGACCTGCCGCGCGCATCGAGGGCAGCAATGCCTTGGTCAGTGCGACGGGTGCCATGACGTGGGTGGTGAACATGTTCTGCCACAACGTCATATCAGTCTCTTCGACCATGCCCGCGGCGGAGATCCCTGCGTTGTGCACGATCGCATAAGGTGCTCCGACACGGTCCTCGATCACCTTTGCGGCAGCCGAGATCGATTCGGCGTCCATCAGGTCGAGCTGGACACCGATGAGTCGATCGTCGTTCTCGGCCGCCCCCGTGGCCTCGCGCAACAGCGGCATGCCCTTCTCGGGTGTGCGCATCGCGGCGACCACACGCCACCCCTCGCGATAGAGGCGTACGGCCGATGCGAAACCGAGACCGCGGGAGGCTCCCGTGATGACGACGCTGCGGGGGTCAGCCATTTGCGCCTTCCGTCGCACAGCGCATGCTCTTGCTGCCGAGCTCCACGTCGACGTTGCGCGACGGCCCCTGTTGCCAGGTGGCCCACTTACCGACCGAATACGGTCCTTCCGCTCCGTTGGCCCGGTAATACCCCTGCGGGTCGTAGATCTTCGCCTCGGGGTACGGCCACGGGCACGCGACCGATGTCGCCAGACCGCTGGCCTTGATCGCCCAGAACCAGCCGCCGTAGGCGAAGTACGAGATGTTGATGATGACGAACATCACCACGAACATGCCGAGTACCGGCTTCTTCGGGAACAGCTTGGCCTTCGCAGCGAGCTTCTCGGCCACCGACTTCCCCGTGTCGTCGCGGTAGACGAGGATGGCCGCCGGGATCATCACAAAGGTGACCGAAAGCGACTCCCAAATCAGCGGGAATTGGAAAGTGCTGCCGGGGAACAACGTTCCGAATGGAATCGCCTGCGAGTAGATGTAGAGCCCCGTGCGCACCAGGCTGATTTCCAGTATGGCGTCGAAGATGAAGCCGATGACCAGCACGAGCAGTCCGAGGCTGATCAGCGGGTGTCGGCTGACGTACGATTCCGGACCATACTTCGCCTGCCACTTGCGCAGAATCCAGATCGCCGGGAAGTAAGGGCCGAAGTAGAACGTCACGTAGCCGAACACGATGAACGGTTCGACCGTCGGCGACATCATGATCAGGTACCAGTTCTCCGGCCAGTGCAACAGCGCCGGGTTGTACACCGCATACGGCGACCAGTTCATGATCGGGTCCTGCCACACGATCAGCGTGGTGACCAGGACCATCATCAGCACCGGACTGCCGGGGTTCTTACGCCAACCGCGGATGAAGACGATGGTCAGCACCGCGACCATGATCACGGCGCCGATCTGCGGGACCAGCTGCCAGTGATCCCACGGCGTCAGGAAGTCAACCGGACGGGGCCGACCCTCGACATTCGGGTTGGCCACGCGGGGGTCGACGGCGGTGCGACCGACGACAAGAAACAGTCCGAGGAAGCCGAGCCACGCCAACAGCGCAATCACCCGGCCCCAATTCGGCCCTGTGCGTGCCGGTTTCGCTGAATCCGGCGTGGTGTCCGGTGGTAGGGATTCCTGCGTGGTCATCGGATCAGCCTTCCTCTCCGAAGCGATCGACCAGGTGCGAGTTGACGCCATCGGCATCGAGCGTGCGGGCCACCAGGTAG
>CAZOIX010000017.1:0-5235 GCA_964579685.1 uncultured Mycobacterium sp. | reverse complement strand
AGCCGGCGCCCATCCATGCCCTACGGGTCCACTTTCCGAACGACACCCGGGTTCCTGGAGCGCCGGACGCGGCAGGCAGCATCTTCACGCGTTCGAGCGCCTCTTTGACTCCGCGCGGGCTCAGTGGATGCGAATCCGAGAACGCGCGGACCAGAGTCGCGGCGACGTCGAAATTCACGGCGGTCACGCAGAATTCAGGGCGGCTGCCGTCGTATCTCTTCGCGTAGCGGTCGAGGTAGTCCTGGCCGATCGAGTTGCCCTCGTCGTACTGGTCGATACCCGTCCAGCCCATGAAGGCCTCCCACATGATCGGGTTCACCCACGCGTTCTGGAATGCGGTGGTGGTGAACCTCGGCGGGTCCCATCCGACGGCCTGCAATGCCGGGTTGATGAAGACGATTCCGAAGCCGAAGCCGAGGTGCACGATCGCCTCGGCCTTCGCATCGTGAAGAGTGCGCACTGCCTCGTCGATGTCCTGAGCGGTCTGCGCGATCGCGGCCTCGGCGACAATGCGAATGCCCTTGCGCCGGCATGCACTGCGGAGATTCTTGAGATAGCTCTCGCCGATGAGGTTCTGCTCGACCAGCACACCGATCTCTTTGAGGCCGCGCTTGGCGATCAGGTCGACAAGGAAGATCGGCTCGTCGGTCATCGATCCCTGCGGGAACGCGAACGTCCACTCCCCCAACCAGTCGTCGGTGCCGGTGACACTGATGGCAGGAACTTTGAACCGCTCCTCGATTGCTTCCTTGGTCGGCACGCAGTTGTCGGTGATATGGGGCCCGAAGACGACGAGGCAGCCCTCATCCACGAGCTCGCCGAATGCGTCGATCACCGCTTTGACCGAACCTTTGGGGAGCCCCTCGACCTCGCGGTAGATCATCTGGACCGGCCGGTCGAGTAGACCCTGCTCGACCGCCTCCTCGAACAGCAGATCGAACGTCTGGGTGAACGATGCGAACAGGTCCTCGGGGAAGCCCGGCGGCAGGGTGAAGTCCATGAGGTACCCCACCTTGATGGGCTCAGCGGTGCTCTCGTAGGACATCAGATCTCCCTGACACTCGACCTAATATTTGTTCAGACACTAGCCGGGACGCTCAGTAGCGTCAATCACCGCTGCTCACGCGCGGCCTCGCCCAGGTAGATGTCGATCATCTCGTTGAGCCCACGGGCGACCGTCACGTCGTCGGTGAGTGGGCCTGCGATCGCGGCCCTGGCCGCATCGCTGATGGTCAGGCCCTCGGCAATCAACTGACCCGCCGCGATGAGCACACGCGTGGAGGCGACCTCGCGCAAACCACCGGTCTCCAGACGCCGGATCGCCTGACCGAACCGGACCAGTTCGGCGGCGGTCTGCGCATCCACGCCCGACTCGTGGATGACGATCCCCTCCTCGATCTCCGGAGCCGGATAGCCGAACTCGATGGCGACCATGCGCTGTCTCGTCGAGTCCTTCAGATCCTTCAGCACACTCTGATAACCGGGGTTGTAGGACACGACAAGGCCGAAGCCCGGTGCGGCGTCGAGGGTGATGCCGAGCCGCTCGATCGGCAGCTGACGCCGGTGATCGCCGAGCGGGTGCAGGACGACGGTGGTGTCCTGGCGGGCCTCCACGACCTCGTCGAGGTAGCAGATCGCTCCTTCGCGCACCGCGCGGGTCAGCGGCCCGTCGACCCAGACCGTTTCGTCGCCACGGAGCAGGTACCGGCCCACCAAATCGGCGGTGGTCAGGTCGTCGTGGCAGGACACCGTGATCAGGGGCCGGCCCAGATCATGCGCCATCGCCTCGACGAAGCGGGTCTTGCCACAGCCCGTCGGGCCCTTCAGCACCAGCGAAAGGCCTTGTCGATACGCCGCTTTGAACACGGCCTCCTCGTTACCCACAGCCTGGTAGTACGGGCGTGGCGAGTCGGTCTGCGGTCTGGCGCCATTCTGCTGCGCGAGCCCGGCCTCGTCTGCCATAGCGACCTTCCATATCAGCCGCAACGTCGCGGCCTCTAGAGACTAACCGGAACAGATGTTTGTTTCAAGCATGGGCGAGCGGATGTCACTCGGCGCCCCGGTCGTGCGAAGTGCATTGCCGGACAACGCTTCCCCGGCCACGACAACAGACCTCACGACACCCGCCTCCGCACCTCGGCAGCGCGAACCGCCGACCTGAACAGCGGACCGATGACCCCTGCGAGTTGTTCGGGCCTGCCGATGGTGGCGTGCGCGGAGCTACCGAACACCTTCTTCAGCGATCGCACGTCGGTGCCCGCCCCCACCGTCAGACACACACAACCGATCCCCCGGCGACGCGCCTCGTTCAATGCACAGCGCGAGTCCGCAGCGCCGTAGTCCCGCTCATAGCCGTGGTCGTAGGCCAGGCCGTCGGACAGCACAACCAGCAGCCGCCGTGATGTTCCACCGCGCCGCTCCAGCACCGACGAACCATGCCGGATCGCCGCGCCAAGACGTGAATACGCCCCCGGTTCGAGGCTGTTGAGGCGTCGGAATATGCCCGCATCGAGGTGGTCGTCGAATCGTTTGACCGGCACCATGCTCACCGCCGCTCGCCCCTGTGAGTAGTAGGCGTACAGCGACACCCGGTCACCCAGGTCATGCAGTACGACCGCGAGGTTGGCGACGGCAGTCCGCTGCTGTTGATGCACGGTGCGCCCGAGCGTCCCCGGCTCAGCGGTGGAACCCGAGACGTCCAGCAGCAGCAGTACCGACAGGTCGCGCCGCCTGCGAAGGCTGTCGAGGTAGACGGCTTCGTCGGGCACCGACCCCGCCATCACCTCGACGCGCGCCTCCACAGCCGCATCGATGTCGATGTCGTCTCCCTGCGGCTGGCGATGCCTGCGATGCAAGCCCATGCCGAGCCGGGCAAGCGGTCGGCGCACCCCGATAGCGCTTTCGATGGCTTGTGTCGCAAACGGCTTTGTCTTGGCGTCGACCTCGCGCACCGTGCACCAGTCAGGCCGGTAGACACCGCGAGTCGCGTCCCACTCGGGATACTTCAGCCCGTCTTGCTTCACGTCAGCGGCATCCTCCGCGGCCGCCGATGCGGTCGACGACACCGCGTAGGCACCGCGATTGGCCGAATTCGTGCGGTGGGTGGGCGTGTCCGCGCCCGGCGGCCCACCGCCGTCGCTTCCCGTCTTGCGCGCCGACGACAACATCTTCTTCAGCCATTTTCCGATGAAGCCGCCGCCACCGACGGGGTTCGAAAACAAGTCGGGGTCATCACTGTCGTCGATCGCTTCCTCGTCGAGCTCCTCCAGCTCGCCCGTGGCCTCCTTGCGCGCGACGTGGCCAGGCTTCACGTCGTCGGCTTCGGCGCGCTTGATGGCCGCGGCCAGCTTCTTCGCGCGAATGACACCGAACCCTGTCGGCGGTTCGGCGAGCGAGCCCTTGGACTGCGCGATGTCCAGTGACGACGCGGGTGAGTCGCTGAGCGCGGCGACGTCGCGATCGGCCAGTGACGCCAACCCGGAGGGAAGCAGGTCCTCGTTGGCGACCAGCGCCCGGTGTCCCTCGACGGCAAGATAACGCTTGGCCACCTTGGGGTGCCGGACAAGCCGTTCGACGACCTCGGGCGTCAGGCTGTCGGCTGCGATGAGCGACGCGTGCACGGCCACCGACTCCAGGTTCGTGCGGGTCCGCGCCGACGGGTCGACGAACACCGTCTGCCCGTCGGTCCACGACGGTTCGCCGGCCCCGCCGGCGGCCACGGCCAGTGGGCGGCCGGCGAGTGCGGACGCCAACATGCCGAGCAATTGCAGCCGGTCGCCGTCGACATCAGCGGTCACCGGACGCCCTCCTCGCACACTGTCCCGATGTTGACCTAATAATTGTTCCACCGTAGAGTCCGCGTGAAGTGGAGTCAATCAACCGCCGAATCAGATGAGGTCGTCGAAAGACCGTGGATTTCTCGTACCCGCAAGAAGCTGAGCGGTTTCGCAAGGAATTGCAGGCATGGTTGTCGGCGCACCTCACCGACGCCGTGATCGACGCCAGCGCGCGACGCGGACACGACGACGAGGCCTTCGAGACCCTGCGCGCGTGGAATGCGATGATCGCCGAGGCCGGCTGGGCGGCAGTGTCGTGGCCTGGCGAGTACGGCGGCCGGGGCGCATCTGCGATCGAACAGCTGGTGTATGCGGAGGAGGCGACCCGAGCCCGAGTCCCCCACCCGCTCAACACCATCGGCATCAACAACATCGCCCCGGCGATCATGCAGTACGGCACAGAAGATCAGAAGGCCGCGCTGCTCCCCAGGATGCTGCGCGCCGACGACATCTGGTGTCAGGGCATGTCCGAACCCGAAGCCGGATCCGATCTTGCCTCGTTGCGCACCAAGGCCGTGCGTGACGGCGACGACTTCGTCGTGTCCGGCCAGAAGATATGGACATCGCTGGGCCACCGCGCCGACTGGTGCCAGCTCTATGTCCGGACAGATCCGGAAGCACCCAAGCACAAAGGCATTTCATGCCTGATCGTCGACATGTCGCTGCCGGGGATCGAGGCACGCCCACTGGTCACCCTGTCCGGCGACGCCGACTTCGCCGAAGTGTTCTTCAATGACGTCCGCGTACCCGCCGATGCCATGCTCGGACCGCTGAACAAGGGATGGCAGGTCGCCACCACGACCCTGAGCCACGAACGTGCCGGGGCTGCACGCCTCTACGCCGAAATGCAGATGCGCCTGCGTGATCTCGTCGCCGATCTGGCCGCGCACCCGCGCGGTGACGGCTCGGCCCTCGACAACCCCTCGACGGTTCGCCGCCTCGGCGAACTCGACACGCCGATAAAGAATCTCGAGATCCTGTGCCAGCGCTCGATTTCCGCGGGAATCCACGGCGGTGACGCGTTCGCGACCGCCGGGCTCGCCAAGTCGGTGTGGGGTGAGATCGGCAAGGACCTCGCCGCCTTGGCCTTCGATGCGCTCGGGCCCGGTGCCGCGGACGGCCGATGGGACGAGTACCGGCTGACCTCACATGCGTTGACGATCGCGGGCGGCACGACCCAGATCAACAAGAACATCACCGCCCAGCGAGTGTTGGGGCTCCCGCGCTCATGAACCTCGAATTGACCCCCGAACAGCTCGCGTTGCGCGATACCGTCCGCGAGTTCCTCTCCGCGAGGGCGGGTATCGGCGGACACGTGCGACCGATGCTCGACGATCCGGTGGGCACCACCGACGAGGTCTGGCGCGGTCTCGCCGATCTCGGAACGACTGGGCTGTTG